>CAYUFA010000006.1:67034-70242 GCA_964443845.1 uncultured Ectothiorhodospiraceae bacterium | reverse complement strand
CCAAGGAGATGCGGTCCCGATTCCGCCGCCTGCACAGAACATACTTCACTTACAGTTCCGACGCTTCGCAGGTTGCCCTATCTGCAATCTGCATCTTCAATCATTCATTCGTCGGCATCGTGAGTTGGCAGAGAACCAAATCCAAGAAGTCGCAGTTTTCCACTCGTCAAAGAGCGCTATGCTGGAGCATCAATTGAATGCGCCCTTTCCATTCGTAGCTGATCCAGACAAAAAGCTCTACAAAGCTTTTGGTGTTGAAACATCGATCATGTCGGTACTCAACCCTAAGGCATGGCCTTCCGCAGTTAAGGGCCTTTTCAAGCAAGGCCCGGGATTTCCGTCACGCGGAGAGTCGGCTTTGGGCTTGCCAGCAGATTTTGTGATTGATAGTACTGGAATGGTTATTACTGCCTATTACGGAAAGCATGCCTCTGATCAATTGGAGTTTGATGAACTGTTGGAGCTAGTGCGCGAGGCTAAACATCACACTCCATGAGACTCTACCACCTCCGCTTCGTTGCGACAAAACCGCACCTGAGCTTGGACGTTCATGCCAGAAAAGCGGCTTTTAAGACCTACGCATAAAACCCGGGGGTGACCGTTACTGGCCGATCTCGGAAGTACAACAACCCCACACAGCGGGGTTGCTGATTTATGGCGAATGTCGTGTTCTGACCTGACACGGCCGAAAACTGGTGCTGACGCACATCGACCTGCTTTTCAGTATTCTCTTCGCGCCTCTGCGAGAGTGTTTTCCGCAACTGGATCAGGCCGCCTGGCGGAACTGCTGCTCCACCAGCGTCTGCAGGTAGGCCAGGTCCGGAATCGCGGCCTGTTCGTTGCCGATCCTTACCATGCAACGCAGCGCCTCGTGGTCCGCGGGAAACGTGCCGGCGGCGGTATCCGCACCGAACTGGATCAGGCCCGGGAGTCCGGCGGTCACGATGGCGAAATGCGCAACGGGACTGTCGGGCCGCACCGGATTCAGCACCATCAGCCGGGAGAATACCGGGTTGGAGGTGACTTCCATGCCACACAGGGTTTCCAGCGACAGCACCGGAATTTCCTGGTCACGCCAGCGCACCTTGCCGAACAGCCAGTCCGGGGCGCGCTCGATATGCGCCGGCTTGCGGTAGCTGCCGATTTCCGCGACGGCCGCGTTGGGCAGCAGCAGGTTCATGTCGCGCAACGGGACCCAGAGACTGCGAATCTTCTCCTGCGTGTTTTCCATATGGCTACCCCGTGTCTCAGCCGGTTGCAACGTCCGTGTTGACACCGATGATGTTCTGGATGGATTCCAGCAGCTCGGATTCCTGGTAGGGCTTGCCGAGGTACTGGTTGACGCCGATGCTGTGTGCGCGCTCGCGGTGCTTGTCGCCGGTACGCGAGGTGATCATGATGATCGGCACGTGGCGCAGGCGCTCGTCGTTGCGCATGTGCGTTGCCAGTTCGAACCCGTCCATGCGCGGCATCTCGATATCCAGCAACATCATGTCCGGCAGCATTTCCTGCAACTGTCCCATGGCGTCCACCCCGTCCTTCGCCGTCAGCACCTGGTAACCGTTGCGTTCCAGCAGGCGGCTGGTGACCTTGCGCACGGTAATCGAGTCGTCGACCACCATGACCACCAGCCTGCCGTCCGTCTGCGGCCGGATGGCGATCTCGCCGGCCTGCGGACGGCCGCTCATGCGCGACACCGCGACCATGTCCAGGATCAACACGACCCGTCCGTCACCGAGGATGGTGGCGCCGGAAACTCCCTCCACGCCGGCGAACTGGACACCCAGCGGCTTGATCACCACCTCGCGGTTACCGAGCAGTTCCTCGACCTGCACGCCGAAGCGCTCTTTACCGATGCGCAACAACAGCACCGGCACCTGCTGGCGGGCATGCTGCATATCCATCCCCCCGGTGCCCAGCAGTGTCCCCAGGTGCTTGAGCCGGTAGTGGTGCCCGGCGTAGTCGAAAACCTGGTCCTCGGTCTGGTAGCAGGCGATCAGCTCATCCGGGAACACCCGCACCAGGCCCTCAATGCTCGCCAGCGGCACGAAGAAGGGTTCGGTACCCGCGTGGACCAGCAGGGCCTGGTTGATGGCCAGCGTGTAGGGCAGCCGCACGGTGAACTGCGTACCCTGGCCGGCGTCCGAGTGAATCTGCAGCGAGCCGCCGAGCTGCTTGACCTCGCTGTTGACCACGTCCATGCCGACACCGCGTCCGGAAATCTGCGTAACCTCGGCGGCCGTCGAGAACCCGGTCATGAGGATGTACTGCATGACCTCGTAGTCGGTGAGCCTGGCGTCCACAGCCATCAGACCGCGCTCGATGGCGCACTGGCGGATTTTCGACAGGTCCATGCCGGCACCGTCGTCCGAGATGCGTAACACGATCTCCGGGCCGTCCCGGTCAAAATCGATCCGGATGGTACCGACTGCCGGCTTGCCGGCATGGGTACGCTGATCCGGGGGTTCGATGCCGTGCGCGATGGCGTTGCGCAGCATGTGTTCCAGTGGTGCGATGATGCGGTCCGCCACGGAGCGGTCCATCTCGCCGTCCGCCCCCTGCAGTTCCAGATCCACCTTCTTGTGCAGCTCGCGTGCGGTCTGACGCACGATGCGACGCAGTCGCGGCGCCAGTCCCGCAAACGGGATCATGCGCGTGCGGATCAGGCTCTCCTGCAGGTCGGTGTTGACGCGTGACTCCTGCAGCAGCAGCGTCTCGGCATCGCGCGTGGTGTGCTCCATGAGTTCCTGCAGACTCTGCAGGTCGCTGATGCTCTCGATCAGGGAACGTGACAGCTGCTGCAGGGTGGAGTAGCGGTCCATTTCCAGCGGGTCGAAATCGCCGTTACGGACGTCCGGCTCCTGCTCGAAGCGGTACAGGATCTGTGCCTCGGTCTCGATCTCCAGCTTGCGCAGCTGGTCCCGTAACCGGCTGATCGTCGTATCCAGCTCCGCCAGGTTGAAGCGGTAGCTACTGATCTGCTGTTCCATGCGCGAACGGAATATGCTGATCTCGCTGGCATTGCTCACCAGGCTGTCCAGTACCTCGGCCTGGATCCGCACCTGTTCCCCGCGCTGCGACTGCGCGCGCGTCGTACGCTGGCCGCGCGCCTTGAGTTCGTCCGCCCGCGCTGTCATCTCGGCAAAAGCGGGGAAATCGGGTGCGGCCGGCGGCGGCGGGACTTCCTCCGCTGCGGCATCGGTAACCG
>CAYUFA010000006.1:57018-66934 GCA_964443845.1 uncultured Ectothiorhodospiraceae bacterium | reverse complement strand
CTCCGCTGCGGCATCGGTAACCGACGCTGGCGGTTCTCCGTCCGCTGCGGCAGGCTCCGCTGCGGCATCGGCTGTATCCTCCGGCAGCCCGTGCGCGGGTCCGGCGCCGCTCTCCGCCTGTTGCCCGTGTACTGCCGCTTGCTGGCCGTGGTCCGGTTCGGCCACCGGCTCGCCGGCGTCGGCTGCGTCCCCTGCCACGGCCGGCACCGCCATGTCGTTCACAAACGCGGCCAGGCGCTGTGCGAGTTCGCCGGCAGGTCCGGCCTCCTGGCGCGAGCGCACCCGGTCGACCATGTCGGCCAGCCGGTCAAAGGCCTCGTTCAGCAGGGCAAACAGGTCCGGTGCCGGGGTCACGACCCCTTCGGTCACGCGACCCAGCAGCGATTCGACGCCATGACTCAGGTCGCCGATGGCAGTGAGGTTGACCATGCGTGCGCCACCCTTGAGGGTGTGCAGCAGGCGCTGGAACTCGGCCTGCAGGTCGCGGTCCTCCGGGGCCGCAGACCAGTTGCGCAGCACACTTTCGCCGGCTTCCATGATCTCCACGGATTCTTCCACGAAGATCTGGTACAGCTCCGGGTCCATGCCGCCATAGGCATCGGCGCCCTCGTCCGGCGGCGCTTCCACCCGCTCCGGGGACTCCGCTGTCACGTCTCCCGCCACCGGTTCGACGGGCAGCAGCTCGATGCGCTCTTCCGCATCCGCTGCCTCCTGTCCGGCAGCGCTTGCGGTCATTCCGGCTGCCAAGGCCGGATCGTCGGGCTGCCGGGATTCCGGCGTATCCGGCGTACCGCTGTCGTCGCAAGCCGCGGCGGCATCGGGCACCGGTAGCGCATGGATGCGGCCCTGCAGCCGGTCAATCGTTACCTGGTCGAACGACTGTTGCGGCAACAGCGCATGCTGGCGTTGCATTTCATGCACGCAGTCATCCAGCACCGCAAAGGCTGCCGGCGGCACCGGCAGGCGCTCTTCGTGCAAGGCACCGAAATAGTCGTACAGGGGCTCGGCCAGCGCACCGATTCCGGGCACCTGTGCCGACTCGCTGATGCCGCTCAGGGTGTGCAGTGCACGGAACAGCGCGTCGCTGACCGGAGCGGAATCGCCGGCATCCGCCACGCAGACTGCCAGCACGTCGAGATGTTCTCCGCACTCGGCCGCGAACAGCTCCAGAAGGTACGGATCGGATGGTTCCTGCGCCTCGTCCAGCGCAGCCGTCTCCTCTGCGGCCGGGGCAGGTTGTGGCTGCCCGCCGGCAAGCTGCGCAGCCTGCTCCAGCAGGACCGCGGAATCCTGCGACGGCACGTCGTTGTTGCGCACCTGTCCCAGCATCTCCGCCAGCGCATCCGGCATGCGCACGAGGAACTTGCACATGAGTGCGGTGGGCTCCAGCTCACCGTCCAGCACCTTGTTCAGGATCACTTCAACCTGCCAGGCCAGTTCGCCCAGCAGCATGGCCCCGGCCATGCGACCACTGCCCTTGAGGGTATGGAAACAGCGCCGCACGGCCTCAAGCAGTGCGCGGTCGTCGGTGTCTGCAATCCACGCTGCAATCGATACACGCAGCTCCAGCAGTTCTCCGGCGGCCTCCTCCAGGAAGATTTCCACGATCTCCGGGTCCGCGTGCTCGGCCAGGACCGGCAGGTCGGCAGAAGACTGCACGCCAGCGCCGGGGTCCGGGGCAGCCGCATCGATAACGTCCGGCCCGGATGCCATGACCGGCGTATCGGCACCACGCGCCGGCCCGGCCTCCACTTCCTTACCGGACAGGCGGAGCGCCTCCCGTATCATGCCATCCACGTCGACGTCCGGCGTCCGGCTGGCATCGGCCACCTGTGCAAGCAACTGGCGCAGCGCCTCGAGGGAGCCTCCAACCAGGCCCAGGATCTCCTGCGTGGCCGGTATCGCATGTTCGATGATCCGGTTCAGCAGTTGCTCCATGGCCCAGGCAAATTCCCCGGTGGCCATGGCCCCCACCATGCGTCCACTGCCCTTCAGGGTGTGAAAACCGCGCCGGACTCCGGCCAGCAATTCCGCATCCTCCGGCTGCTCGCACCATTCCGGGACGCGCAATGCGAGTTCCCCGATGACCTCGTCCGCCTCTTCGATGAAGATGGCAAGGATCTCGGGATCCGCGTACGGATCGATTACCTGCAGGCCGGCCTGTGCACCGGACTCCGCTTCCGGCTCCGCGGCCACGTGATCCGGGGCCGGAGCCGCGCCAGGCTCAGGGCTGCCCGGCGCCTGCAGCGTAGCCCGTTGTTCCGGGCCGGCGGTTGCGGGTTCCACCCACGCCAGGGGCAGGTCTTCCCCGCCAGCGTCGGCAGCCCCGGCCACGGAGCTGCCGGCATCCGCCCGGGACTCGTGCGTGGACGGGTAGCCGAGCCTGGCAAGGCTTTCCTCGGCCACCTCGATGGCACGGTCCTCGTACTGCCGGTTCACGACCAGTTGTTCGACACAATACTCGATGCTGCAGATCGCGTCGGCGATGGTGTCGAGTTCGTACTCGTCCAGCTGGCGCTGCCCCTGCAGCAGCTCACGGCTGACGAACTGCTGCACCTGCGCGGTTACCGCCGCCAGGCGGCCCTCACCGCCCAGTTCCATGCCGCCGCGGATCCGGTGCAGGATTTCAGGGACGTTGCCGAGCAGTTCAAAGTCGGTATCGGAACGGAGAAACTCGTTGATGGACTCCTTTGCAGTGCCCAGGTCGGCCATGATCGCCTCGATCACGGCTTCCCGGCCCTGCCGGAATGCCACGTCTTCCGGTACCCCGCCGTCCACCGTGCCGGACTGGCTGGCGATTTCGACCAGCGCGTCCTCGACCGCGAGCAGCGTGTTGGCCACATCGGCGAGATCCGGGCTCTCGTCCACCGGGCTGTCCGCTTGCGCCTGGCGCAGGAAGCGCTCCTGCGCAACCACGGTTTCACCCAGTCGCTGCATTCCGAGCATGTCCAGCAGGTTCCCCAGGCTGTGCATCCGGTCGGCCACGTCACCGAGCAGCTTCGGACTCGTCTCCCGGCCGGAGAGGAAGGCGTCCAGTTGCTCCTTGATCCGGTCTATATCCGCACGTGCGGTCTGTGACACTGTCTGCAGCAACTCCGCGCCGAGCTCGGAACCGGGCTTGTCCGCATCCGACCCGGCCTCCCCGGACAGTCCGTAGGTCTGCCGGACCAGCCGGAGGCGCGGGGAATCCGCAGCGCACTGCATCACCTGGAACAACAGGTTCCGCAACAGGTCATCGGTCAGCAGGTCGGAGAAGACGGATTCTCCCTGGTCCATCAGGCGCTTGATATTCCGGTCGAGTTGACTGAACAGGCGTTTCACCACTGGCGAGGACTGCAGCCGGTCGTCACGCACCATTTCCGCGACCGCGGAACCGACCCACCAGAGCCGCGCCACCGGTTCGCTGCAGGCCATCGCCTGCAGATCCTCCAGCACGCTGACCAGTTCCTGCAGACCCTGGCTGCCGTCATTACAGCGGTACCAGTCCAGCAGTCCGGCCTGGAAGCGCACGCGTGCGGTCCTGACGCGCGCGACCCGGTCACCATCATCGTGCCGTGCATTCGGATTGAACACCGAGTGCGGCACACGGCTGGCAAGATCCGGCGCAAATACCGCCTCCTCGCGCAACGGCTTGAGTCCGCGCGCGGCGCGCAGGCTGTTGATCACCGGGAACATCGCCAGCGGCTTGTCCTGCCTGCCGAAACGCAGGCTGGACAGGTATTCAGGCAGCTCGACAAACCCCTGTACCAGGAATTCCAGCACGGTTCCCGGGTCGGGAACACTGCCGAGCAGCAGGTCGGCAATGGCCTCTTCCATCTCGCAGGCCAGCAGGTCCGCGCCGCGCAGGTTCACCATCCGCAACGGACCGCGCGCCTGGTGCAGTTGTGCGGCACAGCGCTGCAGCAGTTCGTTGCGGTGATCACCCTCGGCGTACGTTTCCAGTTCCTGCCTGGCCTGGCGCAGTGTCTCGCCGAGCTCCTTCCGGACCCAGCTCAACGCATTGTAGTCTATGGCTTCACGCATAATGATTCCTTGCGACCGCGATCCTCGAACGCCGGTCCGGTTACCGGGAGCGCACCGGCAACACCACCGGCAGCCCCGGAAAACCGCACCATCCCGACCCGGTCAGTTGTGGTGCCGACTGCACACGGTTACTGCGGCAGCTTGAAACCGGCCACTGACTTGTCGAGGTCCTGCGCCAGCCGCGCCAGCGTGCCGATGGACCGCGCGGTCTGGTCGGCTCCGTCGGTAGCCTGCCTGGTCAGTTCCTGGATACCCTGCATGGAAACCGCCATCTGCGATGCCGTTTCGGCCTGCTCGCGCGCCTCACCGGAAATGCCGAGAATCAGCCCGGCGAGCTGTTCGGACACGGTCTCGATTTCCTCCAGTGCACCGCCGGCGTTTTCCGCCAGCTGTGCACCGGTGACCACGCCCGAGGTACTCTTTTCCATCGAGATCACGGCTTCGTTGGTGTCGGCCTGAATGGTTTTCACCAGGGCCTCGATCTGCCGGGTCGCGTTGGCGGAACGCTCGGCGAGCCGCTGCACCTCGTCGGCCACCACGGCGAAGCCGCGTCCCGCCTCACCGGCCATGGCGGCCTGGATCGAGGCGTTGAGCGCGAGAATGTTGGTCTGCTCGGCGATGTCATTGATGAGTTCCACGATATCGCCGATTTCCTGCGAGCTTTCGCCGAGCCGCTTGATGCGCTTGGAGGTCTCCTGGATATGCTCGCGAATCGTGTCCATACCGGACATGGTGCGCTTCACCGCCTCACCGCCATGCTTGGCGATCTCCACGGAGCGCATGGCCACCTTGGACGATTCGTTGGCATTGCTGGACACCTCGCTCATGGTGAGCGACATGTCCGTAATCGCCTTGCCGGCGGTCGTCACGCCTTCCGACTGCTGTTTGCTGGCATCGGCCATGCGGGCGGCGATTTCCTCGGTTTCCAGCACCGACCCGGTCAGCCGGCTGGAGGTGTCATTGATGGTCTTGACCAGCCCGCGCAGGGAATCGATGGTGACATTGATCGAATCCGCAATCGCTCCCGTGAAGTCAGCCGTGACCGTGGTATGCACGGTCAGATCACCGGAGGCCAGGTCACCCATCTCGTCCAGCAGGCGCATGATCGCCTCCTGGTTGTGGTAGTTTTCCTTCTCGACATCGGTATTGCGCCTGCGCTGCGTACGCAGCGTCTCGAATCCCATGAAGAACAGCAGGAACAGGGTGAGTGCGCCCAGCGCATAGGCCAGCTGGATGCTGACAAGGCGCCCGCCCTGGCTGTCCAGCAGCACCTTCTGCAGGTCGCGCGCCGCGTTGAACAGGGCCTCGCTCTGGCCGTTGATGTCGGCTGCCGCCGCCTGGATGGAGACCAGTTCCTCGGCATTTTCCACGATCGACGCGGCATTGTCGCTGATGCGGCTGAACAGCAGTGCGATCTTCCGCACCCGGTCCTGCAGGGCGGAACCCTTCAGCTGCGCAATGCCGCCGGTGCCACGCATGAAACCGTCCAGCACGTGGCCGAACTCCTTGGTATCGGCGGCAAACGCCAGTGCCGACGACTCCGTGCCCTTACCGGCCATGACACTGTTGAGGCTGTTGACGATGCGCTGCCCCAGCATGGCCTGGCGGGCGGCCAGGCTGACCTGTGTGGCACTGGCCCCTTGCTTGACCAGGGTATCGACGACGTCCTGGTTGAGATCCATCATCTGGGGCATGACCTCGTTCATCAGCTTGGTCGCCTCGGCCATCGCCAGGATCAGGAACTGGCCGTCGAGCACGGCGTCGATGTTGTGCCGAAAGCCGCTCCAGCGGTTGTCCAGGTTGACCAGGGCCAGGCTATCGGGTGAATCGCCGGCGCCGGTGGGATCGCCGAAATCCTTCATCTGCTGATCGAGGATCTCGGTAAACCGGTTCTTGGACTTTTTCATACTGGCGAACGCTTCGGTGTTGCCACTCGTGGCAGCGAGGGCAAACTTGGCCACCTGTTGCGACAGCACCAGTTCCTCGTTGACGTTGGCCAGCCGCATCTGGTCCGTGGACGCCTGCTCGCCGACCTTGACGAAGGTCCAGGCCGTGGCGATCACCGCGCACGCCGTCAGCAGCGCCAGCAGTTTCATGCGGCGGCTGGTGCCGAATTTACTTACCTTGAACATCTTTCTCATGGTCCGTCTCCTGACCGTTTGATTCACCCGAATTGAAAATCACGAACCGCATGTACGCCTGCTACATCGCCGTCTTCAGGAAACCGGGTTCCAGCACCAGTTCGTGAAGATTGAAAATGCTCCATACCTGGTCACCGCGCCGGAACCCGTTCTTCAGGTACGGTTGCAGGATGCCGGCCGCGGCGCTGTCACTCGCGGTATATTCCTCCTGCAGGAAGTGCCGGATCCCGAAGACCTCGTCCACCACCAGGCCCGCGTAGATCCCGCCGTGGTCGACCACCAGCACGCGGGTGCGGCTGCCCGGCACGGTCGCCTCGCCGCCCAGCCAGGCACCGAAGTCGAAGACCGGCAGCAGGTTGCCGCGTACGTTGGCAATCCCGAGCACCCAGGAACGGGTGCGCGGGACCTGTGAAAGTACCGGGTATTCCAGCACCTCGATCACTTCACCGAGCTGCGAAACCAGGCAGTCGCGGCCGATGCGAAACGCGATGCCGGACCACTCGCTGCCGGCGGAGGCATCGCGCGACTGTCCGGTCGCGCTGCCGCGGCACTGGTCCTCCAGTTCCCTGAGGATCGCAAGCGGGTCCAGTGACTGTGCAACATTCATCGGCGGTTACGCGATCAGCGCCTCGTTGATCAGGTTGAGCAGGGTTTTTTCCTTGACCGGCTTGGTCAGGTAGTCGCGGGCACCCTGGCGCATGCCCCAGACTCGATCCACCTGCTGATCCTTGCGGGTAACAATGATGATCGGGATGCCGGCCGTTTCCGGGTCCGAGGTCAGTTCGCGTGTTGCCTGGAATCCGTTCAGGCCCGGCATGACCACGTCCATCAGGATCAGGTCGGGTTTCTCGCGGTGCGCCGCCTCGATTCCCTCGCGCGCATCGGCAGCCAGCACCGTGTGATACCCGTGCTTCTCGAGGATCTTCCTGAGAACGTGTGCATCGGTAGGTGAATCGTCGACGATCATGATACGTGTCATGGGAACTGCCTCTCCGGTCCTGTTGAGAAACTGGTTACTCTGGTGTCCTGCAATGCCGGCCGATCGCAGCCAGCAACTCGTCGCGCGTAAACGGCTTGGTGATGTAGTGGTCAGAACCCACCACGCGGCCGCGGGCCCGGTCGAACAGCCCGTCCTTGCTCGACAGCATGACGACCGGCGTCGCGCGGAAAATCCTGTGGTGCTTGATCAGTGCGCAGGTCTGGTAGCCGTCCAGGCGTGGCATCATGACGTCAAGAAAAATCAGGTCGGGACGGTGATCGGCAATCAGACTGAGGGCCTCGAACCCGTCCGTGGCCAGGATGACGTCGAAGCCCTCGCTGCTCAGCAGGCTCTCGGCGGTGCGGCGGATGGTCTTGCTGTCGTCGATCACCATGATGCGGATCGGTCGCGCAGAGCCGTTCGCACCCTCTTCCGCAACCGTGCCGGTGCTGTGCTCCGGGGTTTCGCCTGCCGGTAGACTGCCTTGCATACTCGACCTCTATGTGTCTGTTCCATCTGGCTTTTCGGCGGCCATCCCCGGCACGCCGGCGAGCTTCAACGTACCCCGCTGCGCGGGCTGCCCCCGGCGCGCGGGAATTCATTTAGTATTGGTATTCGGATACAACGAGTTATCGACTACCGGTCAGCAAACTTTATGCACGCCGCTCCGGCCACGGGTTCGGTCCGGGTGATGGCTCCAGAGGAAGCGCATGAGCACCAGGCTGGGTGTGGTCATGGACCCGATCGGGTCCATCCACTACAAGAAAGACAGCACGCTGGCGCTGCTGCTGGCGGCACAGCAGCGCGGCTGGGAACTGTGGTACATGGAGCAGGCCGACCTGTTCCTGCGCGACGGCGAATGCCATGCCCGCATGGCGCGCCTGGTGGTGCGTGCGGACCCGCACGACTGGTTCACCCTGCAGGCGCCGGTCACCGTGCCGCTGCACACGCTCGACGTAGTGCTGATGCGCAAGGACCCGCCGGTCGACCTCGAGTACCTGTACACGACGTTCCTGCTGGAGCGTGCCGAGGCCGGTGGCGTACTGGTGGTCAATCGCCCGGCAGCCATCCGCAATGCCAACGAAAAGCTCTACACCGCCTGGTTCAGCCAGTGCTGTGCACCGATGTGCGTCAGCCGGGACCGGCAGCGGCTGAAGGCCTTCCTCGGGGAACACGGCGACATCGTCGTCAAACCGCTCAATGGAATGGGCGGCGCCTCGGTGTTCCGGGTCCGCAGCGACGACCCGAACCTGCACGTCATCCTGGAGACCATCACCGATAACGGGCGGCAGAGTGCCATGGCACAACGCTTTATCCCCGAGATCCGTGCCGGTGACAAGCGCATCCTGATGATCGACGGCACGCCTTTCCCCCATGCCCTGGCGCGCATCCCGGCCGCCGGCGAGAGCCGCGGCAACCTGGCCGCCGGCGGCACCGGGGTGGGCGTCGATCTCACGGAACGCGACCGCTGGATCTGCGCACAGACCGCGCCGGTGCTGCGCGCGCAGGGACTGCTGTTTGTCGGTCTGGATGTCATCGGCGACTACCTGACCGAGATCAACGTGACCAGCCCGACCTGCATCCGCGAGCTCGATACGCAATACGGCAGCGACATCGCCGGTCAGGTCATGGACGCGATTGCCGCGCGGCTCCCGGCCGCCACGCCATGAACCCGGTGGCCGGCGCCCGGATGTACCGCCGGTCGGCGGCGGACCGCCGCAGCCGGGCCGCCGGCACGGCACTGCTCGGCCTGTTGCTGGTCCTGCTGATATCCGCTTGCGGCCGGCAGCGGGAGCCGGTCTTCCACGACGAATACCTCGCCTTCGGGACGCTCATCGACCTCACGCTGTATGGCGTCGATCCGGCCCGCGCCGCGCAGGTGAGCGACGTGATCGACCGGCAGTTCCAGCGCTGGCACCACGACTGGCACGCCTGGGAGCCCGGCAAGCTGACGCGGCTCAACGCCGCCCTGGACACCCTGCAGCCGGTTACGGTGGATGCGGACCTGCGGCCACTGCTGCTGGAGGCCAACCGGCTGGCACGACTGAGTGACAACCTCTACGACCCGGTCATCGGCAAGCTGCTCGCACTGTGGGGCTTCCAGGGTGACCCGTTGCCACCCGGCACCACGCCCGACCCGGCCGCGATCGCGGCCTGGCTGGCGCAGGCACCGACGGTGGAGGACATCCGCGTCAACGGCGACCGCTTCCAGAGCCGCAACGCCGGCGTCGCCTACGACCTCGGCGGTTTTGCCAAGGGCTACGCCCTCGACCGCGTGGTCGAGATGCTGCGCGCACGCGGCATCGGGAACGCCATCATCAACGCCGGCGGCAACCTGAAGGCGATCGGCGCGCACGGCGCACGACCCTGGCACATCGGCATCCGCAGCCCGCGCGGCAGCGGACTGCTGGCCAGCATCGACACCAACGGTGATACCAGCGTGCTGACTTCCGGTGACTATGAACGGCTGTTCGAGGTGAACGGCAAGCGCTATCCCCACATTCTCGACCCGCGCACCGGCTACCCGGCCACCGGGACGGAGGCCGTCACGGTGGTGCACGAAAACGCCGGGCTGGCGGATGCCGCGTCCACCGCCCTGTTCGTCGCCGGACCGGAGCGCTGGCTGGAAATCGCCCGGCGCATGGGGATCGACCGTGCACTGCTGGTGGACAGCCACGGCGTCATTCATATGACCCCGGCGATGCGCGCCATCATCCACATGGATCCTGCGGTCCACGCACAGATTCGCGTGGAGGGGCCGGACTGATCCGCC
>CAYUFA010000006.1:40008-56918 GCA_964443845.1 uncultured Ectothiorhodospiraceae bacterium | reverse complement strand
ATCCGCCGCCGGAATGACAAAGGGGCGCGCCCGCGCCCCCCTGCCATGCCCTGTCCCGGCGGGTTACTTCTGTGCCACCGCCCGGTCCTTCGCCGGGATCACCGTGGTCAGACCGAGGATCTTCCACATCTGCATGCCACCCCGGTAGTAGAAAATGTCTTGCGCCGGAAACCCGTGCCGGAGCAGCGCGTGAATGGCGCGCGGTGACTGTCCGCACCAGGGGCCGTTGCACCACAACACCAGCTGTTTGGCATGGGTGAAATCCCAGTGATCGGTCTTTTTGTCGGCCCCGAACCAGCCCAGCGGGGCCACGGCCTGCTCGAGCCTGCGGGTCCAGGAGCCGACCTCGCCACGCGGCACGCCACCCACCTTTTCCAGGGCGGCAACGGTTTCCGGGTTGTCGTCGTCACCGTCGAACACGGTGAACGGGATGTTGATGGAGCCCGGGATGGTGCCCTTTTCGTGCCAGGACGGGGTACGGGCGTCGATGATCAGTCCCGTGCCCGACTTGAGCTGGTGATCCATGAAACGAAAGATCTCGGCCTCGCCGATCGTGGTCACACCGGGGGCCACCTTCATGGGCTGGATGCAGAACGGCGGGCACTTGCGCGAGGTCTTGGCATATCCGTCCTCCAGCAGGTTGTGCTGGTCCTGGATACGTTGCACGCGCACCGTTTTCCCGTCCTGCTGGACGTCGACATAGGCAAGATAGTCCGTCAGCATTACGTCCACGGCTGCGGCACTGCCAGGCATCAGCAGGTTTGCAGCCAGCGCCAGGGCCATGGCGGCACTGCCGGAAAGGAACGTTTTCTTCATCACTCACCCCCTGGTCAGAAAATCATCAATCCGGAGTTCAGTGACCGGACAGTTGCCGCACGATTTCATTCCGCACGGCGGCAGTCCGGCCATCCTTTCGGTAGGCACCGTACACGGCCTTGCGTTGCGGAGCGCCCAGCTTCTCGTACAGGAACCAGGTTCCCGGATAGGCCTCTTCCAGCTCGGTCTCGAACGCCCCGAAGTCCATACCTGGCCGGATAGTTCGCCGGTCCTGCAACATGCCCGCCGGTGGCGCGGCCTGGTGTGCCGGTGCCGCCGGCGCTGTGCTTCTGGCTCCGGTGTCACTGGCCTCCGCCTCCAGTGCGCGGAGATAACCGTCGCTGGCCGGTACGGCGACCGGAGGCAGACAGGACAACACTCCGGTCAGCAACACGACCGCGACGTGCCAGTAACGATCTGGAAATTTTCTCATCCCGGGCCCTGTCGGTGGACAGCGGATGCTGCCTGGCTTCCGATGCAGCCGGCTGCTGCACGCATGCCCTTTTCGACTGTCGAGACCTGTCGGCCGGCGCCGGGCGTACTTGAGTTCCCGAAATCAGCCCGTTCCTACCTGTGTGATCGCCGCGCACGCCTGTCCGTGCCCCCACAAGCCGCGCTATGCTGCCCCGGTCACCTCGGGCCAGGCGTCTATTCTCGAGTTTTATCAATGGATTGCAGGACAAAAAAGCGATTCCGTCGGTGGCTGTGCGGCGGGCTCGCCGGCGCCCTGTCGACGCTGGCCGTCGCGGCCGGCCACATCTGGCACTGGACCGACCGCGCCGGACAGCAGCACTACAGCGATCACCTGCCACCGTCCGGCGCGAGCAATGCACGCCGGCTCGACACGGGTCATCCCGCCCCTGCGGGGGAACCACCCGGCGGCCTGCGGGGCGGTGAAAGGGCACGACTGCAGCGTCTCGAGGTGCGCAGCAAGCGCCGGCGCCGGGAAGCAGAGGCACTCCGGAGCAAGCAGGCGCGCACCAGCGCCGCGCAGCGCACGCAGTGCCGGCAAACCCGGTCACGCTGGTATGCAACGCGGGACCGCCAGCAAGGCAAGGAATTCAGCGATTACCTGCGCGCGCATTGCTGGTAGTGAACGCCCGGCCGCTGGTGCAGTCTGACGGAGTATGCTGCGCACGCACCGCCGCGGGAAGCGGGCCGGCCGCCTGCGGACGCTGCCTTGCCCGGTAGTGCGGCGACAGCCGGCAGCGGTTACGGCAGGGCCCCGGCGCAGTGTGTACAAAACAGCGCCGCACTCACGGCCGCGCGTGAACTGGAGATAGGTTCCGGCGTCCGGCTGGCGCTATACTTCCGGTCACGGTAGTGAACCTGCGATTCCATGCCCGATACACAGACCCAGCCGCTCGTCGACAACGCCGTCACCACCACGGACCGGCTGGCACTGACCCTGTTCTTTGCCGTGGCGCTGCACGCCATGGTCATCCTCGGCATCACCTTCGCCTTTGACCGGCCTGCCGCCCCGGAACATACGCTGCCCACGCTGGATATCACCATCGCCACGCGCCACACACCGCCACCCGAGAAGGCGGACTACCTCGCACAGACCAGCCAGGACGGCAGCGGCAACACCCGGAAAAAGGTGCAACCCGAAATCGCGGTTCCGGAACAGGCCATTGCCATGCAGCCCCGGCACCCGGTTGCCGCACCCGCCCGGGTCATCACCGCCCCGAGCGCGGAAACCCGCGTCCGGCAACAGGACACCAGCAACCCGGACAGCAAAAAACCGGATATCAGCGCCACCCGGCTGGTCGAGCGCAGCATGGAAATGGTCAACCTCAGCGAACAGCTTGACGCCAACCTGCAGGCCTATGCCGACCGACCACGGCAGATTTTCGTATCGGCGCGCACCCAGGAATTCAAATACGCCAACTACATGTCGGAATGGGTCAGGAAAGTCGAGCGGGTCGGCAACCTGAATTACCCCGACGAGGCGCGCCGGGCCGGCATTTCCGGCAAGCTGATGCTGGACGTCGCACTGAACGCCGACGGTACCGTGCGTGAAATCAGGGTCATACGTCCATCCGGCTACCCGGTGCTGGACGAGGCCGCCGTGCGTATCGTGAACCTGGCGGCGCCCTACCTGCCGTTTCCCCCGGAAATCCGCAAGGAGGCCGATATCCTGCACATCACGCGCACCTGGGAGTTCTCCACCAACCGGCTGAAAGGAAACTGACCACGTATCAGCAGGACTTTTACCCATATTCACGGAGGAGACTTGAACCACCCGGTCGATCTGACTAATACTTGAGTCATGAACTATCCCGGCTCACTCAGTAATCACTTCCTGATCGCGATGCCGAATCTGGAAGATCCGAATTTCCATCACACCACCACCTACATCTGTGAACACGATGAAAACGGTGCACTGGGTGTGGTGATCAACCGGCCGCTGGAGCTGCAGCTCGGCGAAGTCCTGTTGCATATGGATATCCGGACCGACGACATCGATATCGCCTCCCAGCCCGTGTACATGGGCGGTCCGGTGCAGAGTGACCGTGGCTTCGTCCTCCACGAACCCTCCGGCGACTGGGAAGCCACGCTCAGGGTCACGGACGAAATCGGCATCACTTCCTCGCGCGACATCCTTGCCGCCATCGCCGCAGGCAAGGGACCAAAACATGCCATCGTCACACTGGGCTATGCCGGCTGGGGCGCCGGGCAGCTGGAGCAGGAGCTGGCCGGCAACTTCTGGCTGAGCAGCCCCGCCAACGCGGACATCGTGTTTCGCACCCCCACCGAGCGACGCTGGCTCGCCGCCGCCGAGTTGATCGGCATCGACCTGCACCTGCTCAGCAGCGAACCGGGGCATGCCTGAGCACCGCGCCGCGTGGCGCCGGACCGGCGGACTTGCAGACCCTGCTCGGCTTTGATTTCGGCAGCCAGCGCATCGGCGTCGCTGTCGGACAGGGCATCACCGGTACGGCGAGTGCCCTGTGCACAATAAGCGCGGTCCACGACGCACCGGACTGGGTGCGCATCACCACACTGATCAACGAGTGGCAGCCCGAGGCCCTGGTGGTGGGACTGCCGCGACATGCCGACGGCAGCGATTCGGAGAGCACGCGGGCGGCAAGAACATTTGCACAACAGCTGGATGCACGCTACCGTCTGCCCGTGTTCACGATGGATGAACGCCTGAGTTCGCACGCCGCCGCGCTGCTGCACCGGGACAGTCGAACTGCCAGTGCCGGGCTGGATGCCGTCGCTGCGCGCATCATCCTGCAGGACTGGCTGGATACCAGGGACCCATGAGCCATACACACGATATTCCGGGCATGCTGGATGCCATGGCGGCACAGCTTCGCGCACTGATCGAACAGCGACACCTGCACAACCCCGTCATGGTCGGCATCCATACCGGCGGGGTCTGGATCGCGGCACAGTTACACCGGCGTCTGGGCCTGACCGACAGGCCGGGCATGCTCGACATCTCGTTCTACCGCGATGACTTCACCCGCATCGGTATCAACCCGGTGGTGCATACCTCGGAGCTGAAATTCAGCATCGACGACCGCCACATCATCCTGGTGGACGACGTACTGCACACCGGCCGCACCATCCGTGCCGCACTCAACGAACTGTTCGACTACGGCCGTCCGGCCTCGATTCTGCTGGCCGTGCTGATTGACCGTAGTGGCAGGGAGTTGCCGATCGAGGCCAACGCCGTCGGGCAGCGCATCGAACTGGCCGAGCGGGACCACATCAAGCTCACCGGGCCGGACCCGCTCGCACTGGAAATCAAGCACGGCACATGAAAGGCGCCAACCTGCAAATCGACAGCCAGGGAAGGTTACGCCACTTCCTGTCCATCAGCGGGCTGAACCGCCAGCTGCTGACCGAAATCCTCGATACCGCCGAATCCTTTGCCGGGATTACCGAACAGGCCGTCAAAAAGGTGCCGCTGCTACGCGGCAAGACCATCGTCAACCTGTTCTTCGAGGCCAGCACCCGTACCCGCACCACGTTCGAGCTGGCGGCCAAGCGCCTGTCGGCGGACGTGCTGAACATCAACATCACGCAGTCCAGCGCGACCAAGGGAGAAACCCTGCTCGACACGCTGCGCAACCTCGAGGCCATGCACGTGGACATGTTCGTGGTCCGTCACGTGGACAGCGGCGCCGCCCACTTCATGGCCAGCCACGTCGCACCGCACACCAGCGTCATCAATGCCGGCGACGGGCGCCACTCGCATCCGACCCAGGCGATGCTGGACATGTTTACCATCCGCCGTGCCAAGGGTCACGACTTCGGGCGTCTGCGCGTCGCCATCGTCGGTGATGTGCTGCACTCGCGCGTGGCACGTTCGCAGATCCACGCGCTCAACCTGCTCAACACCGGCGAGGTGCGCATCGTCGCGCCGCGCACCCTGGTGCCGGCCTTTGCCGACTCCCTCGGGGTCAGGGTGTTTCACGACCTGCGCGCCGGAATCCGTGACGTGGATGTCATCATCATGCTGCGCCTGCAGCACGAGCGCATGAAGGGTGCGCTGCTGCCGAGCGAGCACGAGTACTACGAGCTGTTCGGCCTGACCGAGAAAAAACTGGCCCATGCCGGCGCGGATGCCATCGTCATGCATCCCGGGCCGATCAATCGCGGCGTGGAAATGGATTCCGAGGTGGCCGACGGACCGCGCTCGGTGATCCTGCAACAGGTCACCCACGGCATCGCGGTGCGTATGGCGGTCATGTCGATGGCGATGCGCAGCCGGCAGGAGGGTGACGAGTAAATGGCCACCGTGACCCGAGGCCGGCAACAGCGCATCCGCATCCACGACGGCCGCGTCATCGACCCCGCCAGCGACGTTGACCGGGTCACCGACCTCTATATCGCCGGGGGACGGATCGCCGCCCTCGGCAGCGCACCCGCAGGCTTCGTCGCCGAAGCGGAAATCGATGCCACCGGCTGCGTGGTGTGCCCCGGTCTGATCGACATTGCAACGGCGTTGCGCGAACCCGGCCAGGAGCACAAGGCGACCATCGCCACGGAAACGCGTGCGGCGGCCAGCGCAGGCATCACCACCCTGTGCTGCGCACCGGACACCAGTCCGGTGATCGATACACCGGCCGTGGTGGAACTGATCCGCCTGCGTGCGACCCATGCCGGCAAGGCCCGCGTGGTCACGCTCGGTGCCCTGACCCGCAACCTCGACGGCGAACATCTGAGTGAAATGGCGGCACTGCGCAAGGCCGGTTGCGTCGGCGTCAGCAACGCCCTGCGCCCGATGGTCAACAGCCTGGTGTTGCGGCGCGCACTGGAATACGCCGCCACCTTCGACCTGACCGTGTTCCTGCATCCGCTCGATCATGCCCTGGCCAACGAGGGCTGTGCGCACGAAGGCCGGGTCGCGACACGCCTCGGCCTGCCGGCCATCCCGCAGGCGGCGGAAACCGCCGCCGTCGCCCACCTGCTGGCGCTGATCGAACAGGTGGGCGTGCGCGCCCACTTCTGCCGCCTGACCACCGGGCGCTCCGCACGCATGGTGGCACGCGCCCGGTTCGACGGCGTTCCGGTCACGGCCGATGTCGCCATCCCCTACCTGTACCTGTCGGAAAACGATATCTGTGATTTCGACAGCGATTGTCACGTGCTGCCGCCCCTGCGCACGGTGGAAGACCGCGAGCAACTGCGTAACGCGCTGCAGAACGGGAGTATCCATGCCATCTGCTCGGATCACCAGCCCCATGAACCGGACGCCAAGATGGGACCGTTCCCGGCCACCGAACCGGGCATCTCGGGGCTGGACACGCTGCTGCCACTGAGCCTGAGGCTGGTCGAGGAGCACGTGCTGGAACTGCCTGCGCTGATCCGCCGCCTGACCTGGCACCCGGCGCAGATCCTCGGCTTGCCCCATGGCACCCTGGAAACCGGCGCCAGTGCCGATGTATGCATTTTTGATCCGCACCGCACGTGGCTGCTCGACAACGGCAACCTGCGCAGCAACGGCCACAACACCCCGTTCCGTGGCTGGGAAATGAAAGGCCGTGTCACGCACACCCTGTTCGAAGGCCGCCTGGTACACGCACTGCAGCCCTGAACAGACCCGCCTGTCACGGGCAGGCCACCGGTCTCAGTCCCCCGCGGCCACCTGGCGCATTGCCAGCCGGTACCGGACCCGCCCGGCCTGCCGGTCGCGATGCCAGTGCCAGCCCGCGGGCAATTCCGGTTCGCTCTCGGGCGCGGACTCGACATAGATCCAGGCAGCGGGTGCCAGCCAGCTGCCCTGCTCGAGGCGGTGCAGACACTCTGCCAGCGAAGTGCCCTGGAACGGCGGGTCGAGAAACACGATATCGAACCGGCGCGGCGGCGTGGACAGCCACTGGAGGACATCGGCCGTCACCACCTCCACGCGCTCCGCTGCCAGCCGGCCGGCCTGACTGCGCAGCAGCGCGGCCACCTCCGCGTTGGACTCGACCAGTACACAGCTCGCCGCACCGCGCGATACGGCCTCCAGGCCCAGCGCGCCACTGCCGGCAAACAGGTCCAGGCAGCGCGCGTCGCGGATCACCGGTGCCAGCCAGTTGAACAGGGTCTCGCGGATCCGGTTCGGGGTCGGCCGCAGACCCGGCGCGGCGACAAAATCGATCTTGCGGCCGCGCCAGGTCCCGCCAATGATGCGCAACTGGCCGGTAACCGGTTTCATGCGCACGATGATCCGCACTTGCCGTAACCCAGTCAAACGCACCCGGCCGGTGAGGTATCACGGCCGGCGCCGGCCCACCCCCGCGAATCCGGCCAGCCCGGACAGCAGCAGTCCCAGCGCCGGTGGCAGCGGTACCGTGCTGGCCGGCACCAGCCCCGGCGTCGGCGCAGCGAGACCGCTGAAGTCCGCGAAGTTGTCATCGCTGTCCCGGGCGGGATCGTCCCGCGCCAGGCTCCAGCCGGCCGCGACATCCACGGCGGCGTTGCCCTCGCCGGCAAATACGGCAGCGGTGAAATCGCCGTAGCCGAGTGCATCGAGGATGCCGCCGGCGTCGCGCAGGACCACCGAGTCCGGGCCGTTCTGGAAATCCACGTTGCGTACCAGGTCGGCGTTGGCGACCCCGGTCGCGCCCGTCCCGTCGTCGTCACCGACCACGAACACGCCGTCGGACGGGATCGTGCCGGCGAGCGTCACCGTCTGGTAGACGCTGCCATTGGTACCGTTGATGCCTTCCAGCCACAGACCGTCGAGCTCCGTGCCCGGCGCACCGAACAACTCGACGAACACCTGCCCGCTGTCGGTACCGGGCACGTCGTAGAGCAGCTCCGATATCACCGTACCGGCGGCCGCCTGGCCCGCCGGCAGTACCACCGCCAGTGCCAGACAATGTTGCGCAATGCGCATGCGCAGCGTGTTTCCCTGTTTCATGCTTTCCTCCGTGTGTCCAGGTTGCCGGTGCCGAGTGGCACCGGCCGGCTCGTTGCGGGGTGCTGCTGTCGTTCAGGCTTCCCTGCCCGTGCCCGCAAGCGGGTGTCCCGTCCCAGAGGATACGCAGGAGAATCTGCGGAACAGTCCGTGGATGGAAATCGCTGCTGTCGGTGCATGCCGACGGCACCTGTACGCGGACTGCCGGCGGCGGAGGATCGGAAGCGTGCCGGATCGCAGCCACGGAAGAACACGGAAAAACGTGCAGGGCGGAACGCGCGGCGGAACCGCTGCGCGTTCCGCCCTACGCGAGTCTGAACGGCCGGAGCAATCGACCTGTCGCGCATGCGATGCGCTCCTACCCTTGTACTCATCCCCTGCCAGCCGTTTCGCCCGGGCGCCATACAGCAGCCCGGGCGGCGGGATCAGGGCTTGCCGCCGACGATCACCGTGGCCATGGTGTCCGGGTGCACGCGGCGGTGGAAGGCGTCCATGATCTGCGCGCGCGTGACGGCCTGGACATTGGCGCTGAATGTATCGAGGTAATCGAGCGGCAGACCGTAGTAACCGATCATCACCAGGTAATCCAGGATCTTCGAGTTGCTGTCGATGCGCAACGGGAAGCCACCGGTCAGGTTCTTTTTGGCGGCCACCAGTTCTTTTTCCGTCGGGCCATCCTGCAGGAACTTGCGCAGCGTCTCGCGCAGGAGACCCAGCGCCTTGTCGGTCTGGTCGTTGCGCGTCTGCAGGGACAGCAGGAACGGGCCATCCTGTGCCATGGGGCTGAAATAGCTGCTGACACTGTAGGACAGGCCGCGCTTCTCGCGGATCTCGTCGCTGAGCCGGGAAACCAGGCCGCTGCCGCCGAGCACGTGATTACCGACGTAGAGGGGAAAATAATCCGGGTCGCCACGCCGCATGCCCGGCTGCCCGACGAGCACGGTCGTCTGCGCCGAGGGATGCGCGATGCGCTGCTCCGTGGCGTGGGTCAGCGCGGCCGGCACCGGCAGTGCGGGTGCCTTGCTGCCGGGTTGCAGCTTCGCCGCCACCTGTTCGGCCACCTGCCCGGCCGCCTTGCGATCGAGGTTGCCCACCATGGCGATGATCGCGTTGTGCGC
The DNA here is from genome assembly GCA_964443845.1 of uncultured Ectothiorhodospiraceae bacterium. GTDB lineage: Bacteria > Pseudomonadota > Gammaproteobacteria > UBA9214 > UBA9214 > UBA9214. The sequence goes on along the minus strand of CAYUFA010000006.1, from coordinate 47,618 downwards.
CACATAGTAGTGCCGGTAGAAATCGACGATCTGCCCGCGGGTGATCCCGCGCAGGCTCTCCGGGGTACCGCTCTCGCGCGAGGCATAGGGATGCTTGCCGTAGATGGCGGCAAAGATGGCATTCTCGGCGACCGCCGCCGGTGACTGGTCTTCGCTGCGCAGCCCCACGAGGGCGCGCGCGCGCTCACGGTCGAGGTCGGTGGCGTTGAAATCGGGTTTTCCCAGTACGTCGGCAAATATCGCCAGCGCCGGTTTCAGGTGGTCCGCGTCACTCAGGCTGCGCAGCGAGACCCAGGCCATGTCACGCGCCGCACCGGTGTCGAGCACGGCGCCCAGTGCCTCCACCCGGCTGGCGATCTGGTCCGCGCTCATCCCGGCCGCACCGCTGTCGAGCAAGTCATTGGTCAGGTGAGACAGACCCGGATGACCGTCGTCGCGCGCGCTACCCGCGGCAAACGTGACATTGATGTCCACCATGGGCAGTTCCGGCGCCGCCACGAAAAACACACGTGCACCATTGGACGTTTCCCAGTGCTGGATCCGCGGCATGGCCTGTGCCGGGAACGGCGCCAGCAGGCCGAGCAGAACGAAACCCAGCAACCCTTTCACGCATCGGTAGATCATGGAATCAACGTACGACATTGTTCATCTCCTGCATGGCGGCCCGCGGATGCCTGCCCGCCTTCATCGGCTGCGGCACCAGTTCGGCGACCGTCAGCTGGCGTTTAACCAGGTATTTCCTGGCCACGGCCTGCACCTGTGCGGCGGTCACCGCCTTGATGCGCGCCACGTACTGGTCGGCCAGGTGCCAGTCCAGGCCCACGGCGTCGAGCTGGCCGATCTTCATGGCCTCGTAGAAGATCGAGTCGCGCTGGTACACGGCGTCGGCCACCACCTTGGACTTGATGCGTTCCAGCTCATCCTTGCCGACCGGGGCCTCCTGCAGCCGCCGGACTTCCTCCAGCAGCGCCTGCTGCAGTTCCCGGGTGGTGTGCTGTTCGGCCGGCGTTCCATCGAGCAGGAACAAATCGTTCTGGCGGCTGTACAGGCCGTAGGAGGCACCGGCGCTGGTGGCGATGCGGCGGCCGCGCACCAGGTCGGTGGCCAGCCGGGCGCTGTCGCCGCCGTCGAGGATCCCGGCCAGGACCTCCAGGGCATAGGGTTCCCAGTCGTGTTGCGCGGTTTTCAGCACCGGCGTGTGGTAGCCCATGATGAGATATGGCACCTCGGCCGGCACCTCGACCTGCAGCGTCCGCATGCCGTCCTGCGGGGGATCGAGGCGCGGCTTCGGCGCTACGATCGGCTCCGGCTTGAGCGGGCCGAAGTACTTGACGGCCAGTGCGTGCACCTGTTCCGGGTCGACGTCGCCGGCCACCACGACGGTGGCGTTGTTGGGGGCATACCAGCGCCGGTACCACTTCTTCACGTCGTCCAGGGTCAGGTTTTTCAGGTCGTTCATCCAGCCGATGGTCGGGGTGCGGTAGGAGTTCGCGGTGTGTGCCACGGACGCGAACTGTTCGTAGGTCTCCGCCGTCGGCTTGTCATCCGTGCGCATCCGGCGCTCTTCCATAACCACCTTGATTTCCTTGCGATATTCCGGCTCAATCAGGTTCAGGTTGCGCATCCGGTCGGCTTCGAGTTCGAAACTGACGGGTAACCGGCTTTTCTCCATAGTCTGGAAGTAGGTCGTGTAGTCCTCGCTGGTAAAGGCATTCTCCTCGCCGCCGTTTTCCGCGATGATGCGCGAAAATTCTCCGGCCGGGTGTGCGTGCGTACCCTTGAACATCATGTGCTCGAGCACGTGCGAGATCCCCGTGATGCCGTCGGTTTCGTAACTCGCGCCGATCCGGTACCACACCTGCGTTACCACCACCGGCGCCCGGTGGTCCTCCTTGACGATCAGCTTGAGCCCGTTGTCGAGCCGGTACTCGTGTACCGGACCGCCTGCCAGCACCAGCCGGGTGGCCAGGAACAGGGTAATACCCAGCAATCTGCGCATGCCGTACTCCTTAATATCTGCAACGGTTACCCCGCAGGACGGGGGATGATAGGATATCCCGCTCGAGAATTCCCGATCCTTCAGTGACAACTTTTCCGATGGCAGGTTTCCTGAACAAGCCCGCGGGGGACACCCCCGCCAGTCCCGGCAAGCCCGGCCTGTTCGCCCGGCTCCGGGCCGGGCTGAGCCGCACCCGCCAGAACCTGACCGAGAGCGTAGCCAGCCTGGTGCTGGGCAGCAAGGCCATCGACGCCGAGCTGCTGGAGGAGATCGAGAGCATGCTGCTGATGGCCGACGTCGGGGTCGAGGCGACGCGCGCGATCATCGACGACCTCACTGCCCGGGTCGAGCGCAGGCAACTGGGCGATGCCGACGCCCTGATGCAGGCGCTGCGCGCGCGCATGCAGGCCATCCTCGAGCCATGCAGTATACCGCTGACCGTCCCGGACCACCCGCGCCCGTTCGTGCTCCTGATGGCCGGCATCAACGGTGCCGGCAAGACCACCACCATCGGCAAGCTGGCCCACCGCTTCCGGCAACAGGGCAGGAGCGTGATGCTCGCGGCCGGCGACACCTTCCGGGCCGCCGCAGTGGAGCAGTTGCAGACCTGGGGCGAACGCAACGATGTCCCGGTAATCGCCCAGCAGCAGGGCGCCGACGCCGCCTCGGTGATCTACGACGCCCTGCAGGCGGCGCGGGCGCGCAACATCGACATCCTGATTGCCGATACCGCCGGCCGCCTGCACACCCAGTCGAACCTCATGGATGAACTGAAAAAGATCAAGCGCGTGCTGTCGCGCCTCGACCCGGATGCGCCGCATGAAGTCATGCTGGTGGTGGATGCCGGCACGGGTCAGAACGCGCTCAACCAGGCACAGGAATTCAACCAGGCCATCGGTCTGACGGGGATCACCCTGACCAAGCTGGACGGCACGGCGCGCGGCGGGATCATCTTCGCCATCGCGCAACGTACCGGTATCCCGATCCGTTTTATCGGTGTCGGGGAAAGCATCGATAACCTGCGTGAATTCAACGCAGCGGATTTTGTCGGCGCTTTGTTCGGAGACAAGGGCAGTGAAGCGTGAAGCGTGAAGCGTGAAGCGTGAAGCGTGAAGCGTGAAGCGTGAAGCGTGGTCAGGATATCCGGGGCACGGCAGGTTACAAACGAACTTTTCGGTTACACTGGCACATTCCAGCAGGCCCCGATACGCATGCAGGCCGTTACGACCCACACCTCTCCCGTTACCTACAGATGATCCGTTTTGCCAACGTCAGCAAGCGCTACCCGGGCGGATTCGAAGCGCTCGGCAACGTCAGCTTTCACATGGAAAAGGGCGCCATGGCCTTCCTGACCGGCCATTCCGGCGCCGGCAAGAGCACCCTGCTGAAACTGATTGCACTGATCGAGCGCGCCTCGCGCGGACAGATCTTCCTCGACGGCGAAAACGTCTCCGACGTCCACCGGCGCCGCATCCCCTACATCCGCCGCAAGATCGGCTTCATCTTCCAGGACCACCACCTGCTGCATGACCGCACCGTGTACGACAACGTGGCGTTGCCACTGGTGATCTCCGGCTACCGTCACCAGGACATCGGACGGCGGGTGCGCGCCGCCCTCGACAAGCTCGGCCTGCTCAGCAAGGAACGCCTGTACCCGGTGACCCTGTCCGGGGGTGAACAGCAGCGCGTGGGCATTGCACGCGCGGTGGTCAACAAGCCGACCCTGTTGCTGGCCGACGAACCGACCGGCAACCTCGACCCCGACCTGTCGCGGGAGATCATGCAGCTGTTCGGCCTGTTCAACGAGGTCGGGGTCAGTGTGCTGATCGCGACCCACGACGTGGACCTGATCCGTTCCATGGATTACCCGGTACTGACGCTGGAGCACGGCCACCTGGCCGGCGCGCGGGAGGAGGTCGCATGATCGGCCGGCGCAGAAAGCCGCGCGGGGGGGCCAACCGCAGGCAGGCACCGCCGGCGCGACTGTTGCACCCGCGGGTCTACCTGCTACGCCACGTGCAGGTGGCCCTGGACAGCCTGGGCCGGTTGTACCGCAACCCGCTGCCGTCCCTGATGACGGCCGCCGTGATCGGCATTGCCCTGGCACTCCCCACCAGCCTGTACCTGCTGCTCGACAACCTGCACCGCCTGAGCGGGTCATGGGACGGGCAGGCCAGCATCTCGGTCTTCCTGAAAGACCGGGTGCCGGCGGCACAGCGTGACCGGCTGGCTGCGCAACTGCGTGACTGGCAGGAAATCGCGTCGGTGCGGGTGATCACCCCCGAACAGGCCTTGCAGGAATACAGCGCGCGCTCGGGGCTGGGCGACGCGCTGGGGGCACTGGACAAGAACCCGTTGCCAGCCGTGCTGGTCGTCGTGCCCCGCGCCAGCCAGCGTGGCGCCGACCCCGCCGCCGCGCTGCAGCAGAAGATCAACGCCCTGCCCGCAGTGGACCTGGCCGAACTCGACCTGGCCTGGGTGCAACGGCTGAACGCGATGCTCGAGATCGCCCGCCGCGGGATCCTGCTGTTCAGCGCGTTACTGGCACTGGCCGTGCTGCTGGTGATCGGTAATACCATACGCCTGGAAATCCAGAACCGCCGTGACGAGATCGTGGTCACCAAGCTGCTCGGTGCCACCAATCCCTTCGTACGCCGGCCGTTCCTGTACAGCGGGGTGTGGTACGGACTGCTGGGGGCCCTGCTGGCCTGGCTGCTGGTCGCCGGCGGCTTCATGCTGCTGGCCGGCCCGGTCGCAACGCTGGCGGGCCTGTACCAGAGTGACTTCATGCTGCACACCCTGCCGGTGGTCACCCTGGCCGTGCTGCTGGGCAGCGGCATCCTGCTCGGGCTGCTGGGCTCCTGGCTGGCGGTCGGCCGCCACCTGAGTGCTATCGAGCCGGGCTGATCCCCGCGCTCAAGGCCCCGCGCCCGGTGCCGATGCAGCATGCAACTTTTCCGGAAATTGGCACTCTATGAGCTAGAGTGCTAACATGACGCGAACCCCCGCAGGAGCGAGAGATTTCGAATGAGTAAGGATATTGTTTTAAATAAACAGCAACTTATGATTCCGATGCCGACCGGCAGCCTGGAGCAGTATGTCCATGCCTCCATGAGCATCCCGATGCTGAGCGCGGAAGAAGAGGTTGCCCTGGCCACCCGGCTGCGGGAACACAACGACCTCGATGCCGCCCGCCAGCTGGTGATGTCGCACCTGCGCTTCGTGGTACGGATCGCACGCGGCTATAACGGCTATGGGCTGGCCCTCGGAGACCTGATCCAGGAAGGCAACATCGGCCTGATGAAGGCCGTCAAGCGCTTCGACCCGGCCCAGGGTGTGCGCCTGGTCTCCTTTGCCGTGCACTGGATCCGCGCCGAGATGCACGAATTCATCCTGCGCAACTGGCGCATCGTCAAGGTCGCCACCACCAAGGCCCAGCGCAAGCTGTTCTTCAACCTGCGCAGCAAGAAGCAGCGCCTGGGCTGGATGAACCAGGCGGAGATCGACGCAGTGGCCGCGGACCTCGGTGTCAGGCCGGAGACCGTGGTGGAGATGGAATCGCGGCTCAGTGGCCATGACATCGGTTTCGATCCGGTCGGCACCGGCGACGAGGACGAGCATCACTTCGCCCCGGCGGCGTATCTCGAGGACCAGTCCGGCGACCCGGCACAGATCCTGGAGCAGGAAGACTGGAGCGAAACCCACAACAGCCACCTGCAAGCCGCGCTGGAGGGGCTCGACGAGCGCAGCCGGGTCATCCTGGAGCAGCGCTGGTTGCAGGACGACAAGACCACCCTGCACGAGCTGGCCGAGCGCTTCGGGGTATCCGCGGAACGGATCCGCCAGCTGGAGCAGAGCGCAATCGGCAAGCTGAGGAAGACCATGCAGGCCTGATCGCGGATTTCCGGCAGAACCGCAACAAAACGGCCCGCCAGGGCCGTTTTGTTTTTCGGGATGCGGTGCGGGCCGGCTCGAGGACGCCCTTTTCCGCGCGGTTGCGGCGCAGGCAATCCCCGTCCGGGTGTCATCGGCCGGGGACGGTGCTGGCAGGCATGGCGAGGGTCCCGCCCGGCGAGTCATAATCCGGGCATGGACACGCCCGTGCACAGGATACCGGTGGGCATCAGCAGCTGCCTGCGCGGGGACGCCGTGCGCTACGACGGCGGCCACCGCTATGACCGCGAGGTCAACACCCGCCTGGCCGCGTACCTGGAGTTTCATCCGTACTGCCCCGAAGTGGCCATCGGGCTGGGCATACCCCGGGCACCGATCCGGCTGGTACGCACGGCAGGCGGTCTGCGCGTGCGTGGTGTGCAGGAAGGTTCGCTGGATGTCACCGCGGCCCTGGCGGCATACGGCCGCGCTGCCGCCCGTGACATGGATGAGCTGTGCGGCTACATCTTCAAGGCGCGCTCGCCGAGCTGCGGCATGGCACGCGTAAAGACCTGGCACGAGGACGGCCGGGCCGCCCGGGCCGATGGTGTCGGCGCCTTTGCCGCCGCGATCCTGCAGGCGCACCCGAACCTGCCGGTGGAGGAAGAGGGCCGGCTGCACGATCCCGGGCTGCGCGAAAATTTCCTCGAACGGGTGTTCACGCGCTATCGCTGGCTGCAGCTGCGCGCGCGGGGACTCACACCGGCGCGCCTGGTGGAATTTCACACCCGCCACAAGCTCAGCGTACTGGCGCACAACCAGGCCGCCTACCGGCGACTTGGTCGTCTGGTGTCAACGGCCGGTCGAAAGGGCTTCCGGGAGCTGTGCCGGCGCTACGAACAGGAGCTGATGGCAGCGCTGCAGCGACCGGCCACCCGCCGCGCACACGTCAACGTGCTGCAACACCTGCAGGGCTATGTCAGCAAACCGCTCGGCGCCGCGGACCGCGCCGAACTGACCCGGCTGATCGATGAATACCGGCTGGGGCTGGTGCCGCTGGCCGCGCCGCTGACACTGCTGCGCCATCACTTCCTGCACCACCCGAACGAGTGGGCCCAGTCGCAGACCTACCTGGAGCCGTTCCCGCGCGAGCTGAAGGACGACTGAGCGGATGTTGTTTCAACCCGGTGTCAGTTTCCGGCCAGTAAACGACACCTTGGCCGCGGCTGGAACCCCCCGCCGCGCGGGGGGTGTTCCGGTGGTGTGCGCCTGATCACTCACGGATAACCGGGCAGGTAGCCGTAGGGATAGCGCCGTTCCCTGAACTGGTCATAGTACCTGCTGCGTTCCTCCGCCATATCGCGATAGTACCGGCTGCGCGCCTTGTTCCATTGACGTCTTTGCTCGGCTACCGGATTGTTCCACCAGCGCCGCAGGCTGTGCCAACGCTCCCTGTTTTCCCGCATTGCCTTGAATTGTGCTTCTCGTTGTTCGCGCAGTCGATCAATTCTGGCGCGATACCCGCTACGGTAGCTATACGGCGTGTCCTCTGCAGTGAATGTGGCTGCTTTCCCGGGCGCTTCCGCCTGCGGCGTCACTGCTTCTGACTGTGCCTCCGGTTCCGCTGGCGGTTCAGTATCCCCCTGCTGCGCGGTTTCTGACTGCGGCTGCGCGGTTTCTGGCTGCGGTGTAGCGGTTTCTGGTTGCGGTGTAGCGGTTTCTGGTTGCGGTGCCACTG
>CAYUFA010000006.1:0-39908 GCA_964443845.1 uncultured Ectothiorhodospiraceae bacterium | reverse complement strand
CGCCGCCGCTGACCCAGTGCAGGCTGGTGGCCGGCGTGACCAGCAGGTTGCTGGCGTGTCCGGTACCGGTGGTCTTGCGACAGCGCGAGCAGTGGCAATGGTAGAAACGCTGCACCTCACCACGCAATTCGTAACGCAGCGCTCCGCACAGGCAACTGCCGCCGAGTTCAATGTGTGTCATGTCCGACTCCTTCTCCTGTATCCGTATACTCCAGCGCCCGTCGGGCGACGGAGTCGCGGAGCCCCGTCTATAGCCATTTTTTCTTCCTGAAATAGAACATCAGGACCGCCGGGATCAGCAGGAAACAGGCCCACAGCAGCGGGTAGGACCACTTCCATTTCAGCTCCGGCATATACTCGAAATTCATGCCGTAGATGCCCGTGAGGAAGGTCAGCGGGATGAAGATCGTGGCGAACACCGTCAGCACCTTCATGACCTCGTTCATGTGGTTGCTGATGGTGCTGTTGTAGATCTCGAGCAGGCTGCCGACCATGTCGCGGTAGGTGTCGAAGGCATCCGTCACGCGCAGCACGTGATCGTAGACATCCCGGTAGTAGATCATGGTGTGGTCGCTGATGAGCTCGGAATCGCTGCGCAGGATCCCGCCAACCAGCTCGCGCAGCGGCGCGGCCGACCGGCGCATGAAGATCAGTTCGTGCCGGACCCGCTGGATGCTCATCAACGTCGAGCTGTCCGGCTCATCGAGCAGCGCGTCCTCGATCGACTCCAGGGCCGCGTCCATGTAGTCCTGCAGCGACAGGTACTGGTCGACCACGGCGTCGAGCAGCGAGTAGGCCAGGTAATCCGTACCGAGCTTCCGGAAGTGCGCATTCGGCTTGCGCAGCCGGGCCTTGATGGAGTCGAAGATCGCGTCACGCTTTTCCTTGAAGGTGAACACGTAATCGCTGAGGATCAGGACGCTGACCTGTTCATAGTTCACCACCTCCCCGCCGTGTGCCGGGTACATGACCTTGAACACCAGGAACAGGTAGTCGTCGTAATCCTCGAACTTGGGACGCTGGCCGGTGTGCAGGATATCCTCGAGTACCAGCGGGTGAATGTCGAACTCCTGCCCGATCGCCTCGATGACGGCGACGTTGACCAGCCCCTCGACGTTGACCCAGGTAATCGAATCCGCCCCGCGGAAGCCGGCGATCTCCTCCACCGTGCTCACGGTGTGCTCCGAACCACCGTCACGCGTGTAGTCGATGACCGTGATACGGGTTTCCGATTCCAGCCGTTCGCCGACGTGCACCAGGGTGCCCGGCGGCAGGCCGGCCTTGCTGGATACAGTGGTGGTGGATGCTGCCATGCGCCCTCTCCCGCACACCGGATGCGACCGGTCCGCAGGCTACTATATTGGCAGTCCCGCGCGCTGGCAACGTCCGGTCCTGCCGGCAGCGGTGCGGGATCACGCCAGCAACGGCAGGTAATGATCGACCAGCAGGGTGGCGAAGATGGCCATCAGGTACCAGATGGAATAGCCGAAGGTTTTCATGGCCACCTCCTTCCCCTGCATCAACTGGATGGCGTAGCGCAGGAATCCGGCCCCCAGCAGCAGGGCGGAGACCAGGTAGAAATAGCCGCTCATGTGCATGGCGAACGGCAGCACGCTGACCACCAGCAGCATGATGGTATAGAGCAGGATCTGCAGGCGGGTAAACGGGATGCCGTGTGTCACCGGCAGCATCGGGATGTCCACCTTGGCATATTCCTCGTGGCGGTGGATGGCCAGCGCCCAGAAGTGCGGCGGCGTCCAGACAAACACGATCAGGAACAGCAGCAGCGCGTGGGGGTGGATGGTGCCGGACACCGCGGCCCAGCCCAGGATGGGCGGTGCCGCGCCGGCCGCACCACCGATGACGATGTTCTGCGGCGTGGCGCGTTTCAGGTACATGGTGTAGACCACCGCGTAGCCCACCAGCGAAACGAAGGTCAGCACGGCGGTCAGCGGGTTGATCAGTTGTACGAGGATCGCCATCGCGACCACGCCCAGCACGGTGGCGAATCCCAGCGCCTGTGGCGCGGTCACCTGGCCCTGCGGCAGGGGACGGTTGTGGGTGCGTGCCATCTTCGCATCCTCGCGCGCGTCCAGCACGTGGTTGATGGCGGCGGCGGCCGCCGCCGCCAGGCCGATGCCGAGATTGCCCCACAACAGCACGTCCCACGGCACCATGCCGGGCGGGTTGGTGGCGAGGAACATGCCCACCATCGAGGTGAACACGATCAGGGCCACGACCTTCAGCTTGCACAGCCCCAGGTAATTCCGGATGGTTTGCAGCATGGGTGCGATCAGCCGATTTGTGATGCCTTGAGCAGCTTGCGCAGGTCTCTCAGCATGCCGCTGGGATCGCTCCCCGGTGTATAGAACATCATCAGGTTGCCGAGCGGATCCACGATATACAGGTACCCGTTGCGTCCGAAGTCCGTGTCGTCCACCCGGAACTGGGGCGCCAGGGCCGTGGCCTGGGCCGGCGCGACCGGTATCACCCGGAGGTCCGGGTACTCCTTGCCCGCCAGTGTCCTGACCGCGTCCGGCACGCCGTCGCCCAGCAGCAGGTACAGGGTCTGCACCCGCTTCATGTCTTCATTCTGCGCGAGGCGCACCTGGCGCATGCGGTACAGGTCCTGGTTGCAGGCGGCGTCGCAATCGCCGTCACCGACGTACACCAGTGTCCACCGTCCCTGCAGGTAACGGCCGAGCGGGCGAGCGCCGGCCATCAGGTCGGCGGGCACCGCCAGCGGTCGCGCCGGCTGCACCAGTGTGCCGTAGTTGGTCGTGCTGTGCGGCCGCCAGCCCTGCTCGCCGGCATGGTGCATGACCCACGCCACGAACACGGGGGCCAGGAAAATCAGGGCCAGCAGCACCATAGCCTGTTTCGAGTTCAGAAACCCGCGCTGGCGCCGCGCGGACGCCGGTGCATTCCGTTCAGGCTTGTTCATTTGCGTTCCGGTTGCTTGCGGTTGATGCGTTTTGTATTGACGCCGATATAGATCAATGCCAGCACCAGCGCGAGGGTGTACCACTGCATGGCATAGGCCCGGTGCTTGGCGGGGGTCACACCATACACCGGCTTCCAGTCACGCACAAAACCGTGCGCATCCTGCGGGTCCAGTAACAGGATCACCGGCAGCAGGGACCTGCCCAGCAGCGCCTTCACCCGCGCCGGTTCCAGCTGTTCGATGACACGCGGCCAGCCGGAGGTCGCCTCTTCCTCCGCTCCGAGACGGAAAGTCTTCTCTGGCGGGAGATCGATGCCGGCAATCAACGTCACCTCCCCCGCCGGCCCGTCGACCGCGGGCAGCACGGAGCGGTCGGGGTCCGCCGGCGCCCAGCCGCGGTTCACCAGCAGCCAGCGCCCGTCATCCAGCTGCAGGGGGGTCAGCACCTCGTAGCCCGGATGACCGTCGTGCACGCGGTTATCCAGCAGCAGCTGGTGCGCGAGGTCATAGCGGCCGTGCACACGCACCTTGCGGAAGCGCGCCGCCGCATAGTCCCCGCCCAGCCGGTCCAGGCTCACGGCAGGCAGGTGCGCCCTGGCGGCGTTGGCGTCGATCAGACCCTGCTTCCACACCGCGCGCTGCAGCTGCCAGTGTCCCAGCCAGAGCAGCAGCGGCAGCAGGAGCAGCGTGGCCAGCGTCGGCCACAGGCCGGGACGGAAATCGTAGCCGCCGATTCTCATGAGTTCAGCCTGGCCGGACGGCAACGAGCGGCGAGCGCGCACGGGAGGTCTGGTATACTTCCCGGAAACTGCACAACCCGGTACCTTCGCATGCTCGGCAAAGCCCTCATCATACTCATCCTGCTCGTCATCGTCGGCAGCCTGTTCAGCGGCCTGTTTTACCTGGTCCGCGACAAGGGCACGTCGGAACGGACCGTCCGCGCGCTGACCGTCCGTATCAGCCTGTCACTGCTGCTGTTCGTGCTGCTGATGATCGGTTACGCCACCGGGCTCCTGCGACCGCACGGCTTCGGGGGCTGAGCGGTACTCCGGCAATCCTGGCTGCCGATTACCCGGCCGGTAAAAAAAGGGCGCTCGAGAGCGCCCTTTTTTCATGCCGGTGTGGACCCGCCTAGACCAGCCAGTACACGAACACGAACAGGCCGAGCCAGACCACGTCCACGAAGTGCCAGTACCAGGCCACCGCCTCGAAGGCAAAATGGTGCTCGGCCGAGAAATGCCCCTTGATGCTGCGCAGCAGGATGACGGTCAGCATGGTCGCACCCAGCGTCACGTGCAGGCCGTGGAAACCGGTCAGCATGAAGAATGTGGTGCCGTAGATGCCGCTCTTCAGGGTCAGATTCATCTCGGTATAGGCGTGGTGATACTCGAACGCCTGCAGTGAGAGGAACAGCACGCCCAGCACCACGGTGGCCATCAGGCCCAGGATCAGCTGGGTACGGTCGTTCTTCTTCAGGCCCCAGTGCGCCCACGTCACGGTGACGCCGGAGGTGAGCAGTGTCAGGGTGTTGATGGCCGGCACGCCCCATGCCTCCATGGGCTTGAAGGTACCGCCGACGTCCGCCGGGCCGTTGGTCGGCCACATCGCCTCGAAACCGTGCCAGAGCAGTTCCGGGGTCATGACCTTGTTGCCACCGCCACCCAGCCACGGCACGGCGTACATGCGGGCGTAGAACAGGGCGCCGAAGAACGCGGCGAAGAACATCACCTCGGAGAAGATGAACCAGCCCATGCTCCAGCGGAACGACATGTCGACCTGGGCGTTGTACTTGCCACTCAGGCTCTCGCTGATGACCGTGCCGAACCAGCCGAACAGCATGAAGATGATGATCGCCAGACCGGCCACCGGGATCAGCCAGGTGCCACCGTGCAGGAAATTGGCAAAACCGAACAGCATTGTGAACATGCCGATCGACCCGATGATGGGCCAATGGGTGGGTTCCGGCAGGTAGTAGCCCCCTTTGGATGCTGACATTGGTATTTCTCCCTCGCTAAACGTTTGCTAACCCTTCAATCGTGGCAGGCCCGTTCCGGCCACCTGCCACCTCGTATCCAGCACCGGCGAATCCGCTACAGGATGGTATGAGCCTGCCCGCGTCAGCAGGCGTTCCTCGCGATCCAGCCTCATTTCGGCAGGGCAAAGAAACTGGCCACAAAAAAACCGGTCGCCAGCAACACCAGCAGCAGCACCGTGATCCACTTGCGCGTCGCCTGCTGCCTGTCACCCCGTTGCGCCATAACCACCTACCTGCCACGACTTATCGGTGCGCGGGCGCAGGACGCCCGCGCACCGTACCAAGCTACTTGACTTCCGGCGCCGTCTCGAAGGTGTGATACGGCGGCGGTGACGGAATGGTCCACTCCAGGCCGTGCGCACCTTCCCACACCTGCGCGGTTGCCGGTTTGCCGCCCCGGATCGTCCTGATCACGATATACAGGAAGAACACCTGCGCCAGACCGAAGGCGAAACCACCGATACTGGATACCATGTTCCAGTCGGCAAACTGCAGTGCGTAGTCCGGCACACGGCGCTGCATGCCGGCCAGGCCGAGGAAGTGCTGCGGGAAAAACAGTATGTTCACGGCAATCACCGACCACCAGAAGTGGATCTTGCCGAGGCGCTCGTCGTACATATGACCGGTCCACTTCGGCACCCAGTAGTAGAACGCGCCGATGATCGCGAACAGTGCGCCGGTAACCAGCACGTAATGGAAGTGGGCCACCACGAAGTAGCTGTCCTGGTACTGCATGTCGGACGGGGCCACACCCAGCATCAGGCCGGTGAAGCCGCCGATACTGAACAGGAACACGAAGGCGACCGCCCACAGCATCGGGGTTTCAAAGGTCATGGAACCGCGCCACATGGTGGCCGTCCAGTTGAACACCTTCACCGCGGTCGGCACGGAAATCATGACGGTGGCGTACATGAAGTACAGTTCGCCGGCCACCGGCATGCCGGTGGTGAACATGTGGTGCGCCCAGACCAGGAACGACAGGAAGGCGATGGAGGCGGTTGCGTACACCATGGAGCTGTAGCCGAACAGCTTCTTGCGCGCGAAGGTCGGGATGATCTCGGAGATCACGCCGAACGCCGGCAGGATCATGATGTACACCTCGGGGTGACCGAAGAACCAGAACACGTGCTGGAACAGCACCGGGTCACCGCCGCCGGCGGCGCTGAAGAAGCTGGTGCCGAAATGGCGGTCGGTCAGCATCATGGTCACCGCACCGGCCAGCACCGGCATCACGGCGATCAGCAGGAACGCGGTGATGAACCAGGTCCAGACGAACAGCGGCATCTTCATCAGGGTCATGCCCGGTGCGCGCATGTTCAGCACGGTGGCGATGATGTTGATGGAGCCCATGATGGAGGAGAAGCCCAGCATATGCACCGCGAAGATGAAGAAGTCGGTGCTCTTCGGCGCGAACGTGGTCGACAGCGGGGCATAGAACGTCCAGCCGAAGGCGGGACCGCCGCCGTCCATGAACATGGTGCTGAGCAGCATGGTACCGGCGAACGGCAGGATCCAGAAACTCCAGTTATTCATGCGCGGCAACGCCATGTCCGGCGCGCCGATCATCATCGGGATCTGCCAGTTGGCCAGGCCGACCATGGCCGGCATGATGGCGCCGAACACCATGATCAGGCCGTGCATGGTGGTCATCTCGTTGAAGAACTGCGGCTCCACGAACTGCAGGCCCGGTTCGAACAGCTCGGCACGGATCACCATCGCAAACGCGCCGCCGATCAGCAGCATGATGAAGGAGAACCACAGGTACAGGGTACCGATATCCTTGTGGTTGGTGGTCGTGATCCAGCGCATCAGGCCGCTGGGAGCACCGTGATGATGTGCGTCATGTGTGGTAGCGCTCATGTCTAGTACCTCTGGATGGATTCCCGAATTGTTAGCGTGCGGCCGCGATATCGGACGGCTGCACCACGTCACCGGTGTTATTACCGAAGCTGTTACGCTCGAAGGTGATCACGGCGGCAAGATCGGCATCGTCCAGCTGGGGGCCGAATGCCTGCATCGCGGTGCCCGCCTTGCCGTGCATGACCCGGTCGATATGCCCGGCAACCGGGCCGGTAGCAATCTTGCTGCCGGCCAGTGCGGGGAACTGGCCCGGGATACCTTCGCCATTGGCCTGGTGACAGAATACACAGTTAGTCGAGTAGACAGACTGGCCCTTGGCCATCAGCTCTGCCTTGGTCCAGGTCTTCTTGCCGGCCGCGGCTGCCGCTGCGCTGGCCTTCTTCTGGTCGGCGACCCAGGCATCGTAGTCCTCCTGGGTCTTGGCGACCAGTACGATCGGCATGTAACCATGCCCCTTGCCGCAGAGTTCCGCACACTTGCCACGGTACGTGCCGGGTTTCTTCAGCTCGGTCCAGGCGTCATTTTCGAAGCCGGGTATGGCGTCCTGCTTCCAGCCCAGGTCCGGTACCCACCAGGAATGAATCACGTCGTTGGAGGTGAACAGGAAGCGGATCTTCTTGTTGATCGGCACCACGACCGGCTTGTCGACCTCCAGCAGGTACTCCGAATCCTTTTTCGTGCTGGAATCCAGCTTGGTCTGGTCGACCGGCGTGCTCAGGACACTGAAGAAGCTGATGCCCTCGTTGAGGTAGTCATATTTCCATTTCCACTGGTAACCGGTGACCTCGATGGTCATGTCCGGATTCCGGGTGTCTTCCAGCGCCAGCAGCGTGGTGGTGGCGGGAATCGCCATCCCGACCAGCACCAGGAACGGGATGGTGGTCCAGATGATTTCCACCGTGGTGCTCTCGTGGAACGTGGCGGGAACGGCACCCTTCGACTTGCGATGGTGCATGAGCGAGTAGATCAGCACCGCGAACACGCCGATACAGACCACCACGCAGATGCTGAAGATCAGCATGTGCAGGTCATAGACCCGGTGGCTGATGTCGGTAACACCCTTCCTCATGTTGAGAGTATCGGAAAACCCTGCAAAGGCATTGCCTGCACCCAGCAGTACGAACACCCCCCATAGACTGCACAGGGCACGTCTCAGTGTATTGGCGAACATGCTTACTCTCCCTCACATACAAGACTAGTTATCAATGCATTGACCGGTAACCCGCGGCTGCTATACGGGCTGCCAGTGGTAACTGCGGACCATGCCCTGCAGCTCGACGGCAAGCTGCTGGCGCTCCATCTCGCTCAGAAACCGGCCGATCTCGATCTGCCGGCCCTGGAACGCCACCGACAGGCGGCTCGGGTACCAGGCGATCGGCGCACGCTCCATGTTGATGCGCGCCCACGCACGCGGGCATTCCCAGTGTTCTTCCGGCCGCTTGCGGCCCCGGTCCACGGCAACCGTGTCGCGGGTGATCGTCACGACCTCGCGAATCTGGCTGCGGGACAGGCACCGGTAAAACGCGGCTCCCAGCACCAGGATTTCCAGCCCGGCGAACGGCAGCACCGGCCAGAAACCGTGCCAGGCGAACACCAGGCCGACCCCGAGGATCACACCGGTCATCGCGCTATAGACCTGCACGGCACGGCGCCAGGACAGAGACTGGTTTGGTCGGATAATCCAGTGACAATCACGACCTGAGGGATCTGTAACCTGTTCAACCACGCGTACCCGGAAAGCTGCCTGGAGCGAAAAAACAGGACGCGGATGCTACTGCATGCCCGCCACCCCCGCAACCGGAGCACTCCCGCCGGGCAACCACAACCCGAAAAAAGTGGCGGAATTTTATATGAGTTGTAGCGGTGATACAAATGAGAATATGTGTCAGTACAGGTCAACAGGCAGTGTCAGGCAGGCTGCCACAGATTTGACGTCGGGAGGGCTCTCGAAGGGCACGACACCCAGCAGCGGCGCCGCGATGCGGTCCTCGAGGGTGGCGATGTTCGCCGTGCTGGTCGCATCCGCCGGCGTCAGGCAATTTGCCACCCAGCCCGCCAGATTCCGGCCCTTCCGCTCGATGGACTCCACGCTCAGCAAGGCATGGTTCAGGCAACCCAGCCGAATTCCCACCACCAGGATGATGTCCAGCTCCAGCCGCCCGGCCAGGTCGGCCAGGGATTCCACCTCGTTGATTGGCACCAGCCAGCCGCCGGCCCCCTCCACCACGACCCGGTCGGCATGCATGGCGATCTGCCCCCAGGCCGCCAGAAGCGTCTCCAGGTCCATGCGCACACCGGCCTGCGCCGCCGCGATGTGCGGTGCGATCGGCGGTTCGAAGGCATAGGGATTGACCGTCGCATAATCCAGGGCGACCGGGGACTGCCGTTGCAGGCGCACGGCATCCCCATTGCGCAAGCCCCGTGCCGTGCGGGTGCAACCGGATGCCACGGGCTTCATCCCGGCCACCCGCAATCCCCGGTCCTGCAGGCGCTGCATCAGGGCCAGGCTCACCAGGGTCTTGCCGACCCCGGTGTCGGTACCGGTGACGAACCAGCCGCGGGCCGCCGCCATGGTCTCATTCCGTCCCGGGCGGGTGCAGGCTCGCCAGCGGCACCTCGGGAGTGCCCGCCAGCGCATGCTTGTTGACGGGGGACCAGGCATGGCCGTAGACCACTTCGTAGCTGGCCGGCAGGACGCCTTGCGTACGCTGTCCCTCGTAGGCATCCACGAAGCGGCGCCAGCGCCGGTGCCCGGTCAGGCCGCGCGGCCGGCCCTGCGTGACATTGTGGGCACCGATCCGGCGCAGGTCCTCCAGCAGGCGAGCCAGTTCCCGGTAGGTCACGGTAATGCGCTCGGAATCCATCACCGGACCGGCCCAGCGGGTGTGCAGCAACAGGTCGCCGATGTCGTGCAGGTCCGTAAAGCGGTTCACGTGTGTATAGCCGTCCGCCACCGCCCAGCTCGCGCGCAGCTCCTGCAGCGTATCCGGACCGAAGGTGGTGAACATCAGCAGCCCGCCCGGCGCAACGATGCGGCGCAATTCCGCGAAGGTCCGCTCCAGGTCGGTACTCCATTGCAGCATCAGGTTGGAGAACACGAAATCGAAACTGTCTTGAGCAAACGGCAGGCGTTCGGCATCGGCGCACACACAGCGCGGCCTGCGCAGCCAGCCACCGCGCGCGCGGGTGTGCGCCAGCATGCCCGGCGCGAGGTCCAGCGCGACCACCTCGGCGGCACGGAAGCGCGCCAGCAGCGCCGCACTGAAGTGGCCGGTGCCGGCGCCGAGGTCGAGGATACGGCGCGGCCGGAGACGAATGAAGTCCATGCGCTCGAGCAGGCGAGCGCCGATCTCGTACTGCAGTTCCGCCGCCGCGTCGTAGGTGTCCGCGGCACGTTCAAAGGCACGGCGCATCTGCCGCTTGTCCAGGCGGAAGCCGTCGTCACCGTTCATGTTCGTCCTGCGTGGCAAGGCCCGGGGATTGCGTAGCCGGTGGCGCCGGCAGCAGGAGTACCCGGAAAAATCCGTCCAGCCACGCGGCCACCCGCTCCGGTGCCGCGAGGAACGGCGCATGGCCGGCCTTTTTGATCACGGACAGCCGCGCCCCGGGAATGAGGGCGGCGGTCGCGCGCATGCCCTGCAGCGGCACCAGCTTGTCCCGCTCGCCCGCCAGCAACAGCACGGGCAGGTCCAGGCTGTGCACCGCGGCGCGCAGATCGGTCTCCCGCAGGATCGTCAGGCCGGCGCGCAGTCCCGGCACCTGCGGTTGGGCGCGTGACAGCATCCGTTCACGCAGGTGCCTCAGCACCTCGGTGGCCTGTGCGCTGCCGCGCACCTGCAGGGCGAGAAAGCGACCCAGCGTGCGCACGTAATCCTGATCCAGCGCAGCGGCGAAGCTGTCGAGCAGGGCAGGCAGCATGGCGCTGGGCCAGCCGGGGCGGCGCAGAAAACTCGGGGTGCAGGCCAGCAGGGCCAGCGCCCGCACCCGCTGCGGCGCGCGCAGGGCGGCCGCCATGGCCACCAGACCGCCCAGCGACCAGCCGACCCAGCCGGCGTCGGGCGGCGACACCGCGAGGACGGCATCGGCCATCTGCGCGAGCGTCTCCTCGCCCGACCACGCGCTGTGCCCGTGCCCCGGCAGGTCCACGCGCGTGACCCGGAACGACGGCTCCAGCCACGGCACGAGGTCGTCCCAGATGCCACCGTGCAGGCCCCAGCCATGGATCAGCACGAGATCCGGACCGCTGCCGGAAACCTGGGTGTAGAGCGTCATTCGATGGTCGCCCGGCCGGCCAGCCGCTCCAGCGCATCCAGCAGGCGTTCGACGTGCTGCGCGCTGTGCGCAGCGGAAAACGTGATGCGCAGGCGCGCGCTGCCGTCCGGTACCGTCGGCGGACGGATGGCGGTGACCAGGATGGCGTGCTCGCGCAGGGCCGCGCTGAGCTGCACGGCCCGCGCTGCGTCCCCGACC
Organism: uncultured Ectothiorhodospiraceae bacterium; assembly: GCA_964443845.1. Taxonomy (GTDB): domain Bacteria; phylum Pseudomonadota; class Gammaproteobacteria; order UBA9214; family UBA9214; genus UBA9214. Next base: position 28,599 of record CAYUFA010000006.1, on the reverse strand, counting down.
AGCCACGGCTGGATCGGGGTATCCGAGGCCATGAGCCGCAAACCCAGTTGCGCCGCGCCGGCGCGAAACTGCTGCACCCGTTCCTGCAGGCGTGCACGCCGTTCCGCACCGGTACGTACCAGCTGCAACGCGGCCAGCGTGGCCACCGCGAGCGCGGGCGGTGTGGCCGTGGTGTAGATATAGGTGCGCGCCTGCTGGACCAGGGTTTCGATGAGTGCCTCGCTACCCGCGACGAACGCACCGCTGGTGCCGAACGCCTTGCCCAGCGTACCCATCAGGACCGGCACCTGCGCCGGTGTCAGTCCGGCGGCCGCCACGGCGCCCTGCCCGGCCGGTCCCAGCACGCCCAGCCCGTGCGCCTCGTCAACCATGCACCAGGCGCCATGCTGCGCGCAGGTTGCCGCGATCTCCGGCAGCGGTGCACAGTCCCCGTCCATGCTGAACACCCCGTCGGTGGCCACCAGCCGTTCCCCGCTGGTCACGGACCCGAGACGGTCGGCCAGGTCCCGCACATCGGCATGCCGGTAGCGCAGCAGGCGCGCACCGCACAGGCGCGCCGCATCGAGCAGCGAGGCATGGTTGAGCCGGTCTCCGAACACCGTGTCGCCACGACCCAGCAACGCCGCCATCACCCCGATGTTCGCCATGTAGCCGGTCGAAAACAGCAGCGCGCGCGGGCGCCGCGTGAAATCGGCCAGCTGTTCCTCCAGTTCGTGATGGGCACGGCTGTGACCGCTGACCAGGTGGGCGGCGCCGCTACCGGCACCGTACCGGTCCAGCCCCCGGTGAAAGGCCGCCACCACCTCGGGGTGGTTCGCCAGGGCGAGATAATCATTGCTGCAGAACGACAGGCAGCGCCGACCGTCGATCGTCACCTCCACGCCCTGCGGTCCATCCAGTACGCTGCGGCTGCGGTACAGGTGCTGCCGCCGGCGCAGCTCAAGTTGTGCAGCAAGGTTTTTCATGAGTGACAAGCAGCAGCAAATGGGGACAGGCCACTTTTCTCCCGATCCACGAATCCCTGAATCGGCCTGCAATGAGGTAAAAAAACGTGGTCTGTCCCCACTACTGTCCCATATAAATCCGTTGAACCATCAGTAAGTCTTTCACTATGCGCAGCCTTGCAGGTGATTAACCAGGCCAGGACATGAAATTCAACACCGGCTGTACAAACCCTGCATCCCTGCTCCCGGAGGGAGAGGGGGTTTGTGGGACAGCAGTGGTCTGTCCCCGATTTTCCTATCACACATCACGCCGGATGCAGACCCAGCTTCGCAAACAGCGCATCGTCCCGTGCCGTGTCCGGGTTGCCGGTGGTGAGCAGCTTTTCACCGTAGAAAATCGAGTTGGCGCCGGCGAGGAAACACAGTGCCTGCAGCTCGTCGGACATGTCGGTGCGACCCGCCGACAGGCGCACGTACGCGGCCGGCATCAGGATGCGCGCCACCGCGATGGTACGCACGAACTCCAGCGCATCGATTTCGGTCTCCTGTTCGAGCGGCGTGCCGGCCACGCGCACCAGCCGGTTGATCGGGACACTGCCGGGGTGTTCCGGCAGGTTGGCCAGTTCGCACAGCAGGCCGACGCGATCGGCGCGGGATTCGCCCAGCCCGACGATACCGCCGCAGCAGACGCTGATTCCGGCCGCACGCACATGGGCAAGCGTGTCGAGCCGGTCGTCATAGGTGCGCGTGGTGATGATCTCGCCGTAGAACTCCGGCGAGGTATCGAGATTGTGATTGTAGTAATCCAGCCCGGCCTGTTTCAGCGCAGCGGCCTGCCCGGCGTCGAGCATACCCAGCGTGGCACAGGTTTCCAGGCCCTCGGCCTGCACCCGCTGCACCATCTCCAGCACGCGCTCGAAATTTTTCCCCTTCGGGTTGCGCCAGGCCGCCCCCATGCAGAAGCGCGTGGCGCCGGCCGCCCGGGCACGGCGCGCGGCCTCCACCACGGTCTCGATGTCCAGCAGGTGCTCCGGTGCCAGCCCGGTATCGAAGTGCACGCTCTGCGGGCAGTAGTGGCAGTCCTCCGGGCAACCGCCGGTCTTGATGCTCAGCAGGGTGCTCACCTGCACCGCGTTCGGGTCGAAATTCGCCCGCTGCACCTGCTGGGCATGGAACAGCAAATCATTGAATGGCAGACCAAATAACCGGGATACCTCGGTGCGGCTCCAGTCATGGCGGACAGTCGTTGCAGCCGTTTCCGGCTGCCGGGAGGCGGAACTGGGCATAGGGTGCCTGCAAGCGTGAGTGAGGGGGTGACTATGAAAGGCGGGGAAACCACTGTCAACCGCACAGGCGTGTCCTGGTTTACCAGTGCCGGCAACCGGTTGCTCAACCGGCTGTTTCCACCCCGGTGCCGGCTGTGCGGGGCAGCCAGCCACACGCCGCGGCCCCTGTGCCGGCCTTGCGCGGCGGAACTGCCCTGGCTGCAACGCGGCTGCCCGCAGTGCGCGTACCCGTTGGTGGATGCTGGCCCGCCCGGCCGCTGCGGCCGTTGTCAGCGGCAGCCCCCGGCCTTCGACGTCACCGAGGCCCTGTTTCACTACCGGCCGCCGGTGGACTACCTGGTCAAGCGGCTGAAATTTTCCGGGGAGCTGGCGCTCGGGCCGCTGCTGGGAGAGCTGCTGGCGGCGCGTATCGGCCGGCGCACAGAACCCCTGCCGCAACAGCTGATCCCGGTTCCGCTACACCCGGTACGTCAACGCGAGCGCGGCTTCAACCAGGCCACCGAGCTGGCGCACAGCCTCGGCCGCCACCTGCGCATCCCGCTGGCCCGCCACCTGTGCCGGCGCCGGCGCAATACCGGGGCGCAATCCCTGCTGCCGCTGAGCGCACGCCGGCTGAACCTGCGCGATGCCTTCGCGGTGCGCGGGCAGTGCGCCGCCCACGTGGCGATCGTGGACGATGTCATGACCACCGGCCACACGGTGAACGAGCTGGCACGGGTACTGCGCCGGGCAGGCGCGGTGCGTATCGAGGTCTGGGTGATCGCGCGGGCCGCGCGCTGAGTGCGCGGCTCAGCCGAAGCGGTAATCGAGCACGATGCCGAGGAACACCGCCAGGCCGAACCAGTTGTTGTTCAGAAAGGCACGGAAACAGTTCATGCGCTCGCGGTAGCGGATCAGGTACTGCTGATAGGCGGACAGGAGTGTGGCCACGGCCAGGCTGCCATGGAAGATGAGGCCCAGCTTCGCCTGGTGGGCGATCATCAGCAGGCAGACCAGCACCATCAGCTGCAACAGCCCGATGATGATCCGGTCGGCATCGCCGAACAGGATGGCCGTCGACTTCAGACCCAGCGCGAGGTCATCCTGGCGGTCGACCATGGCATACAGGGTGTCGTACACGGTCGCCCACAGCACGGTCGTGGTAAACACCAGCCAGCCCAGCGGCGGCACGCTGCCGGTCTGCGCCGCGAACGCCATCGGCACCGCCCAGCCGAACGCGGCACCGAGCACGACCTGGGGCAAGTGCGTCACCCGCTTCATGAACGGATAGATGACCGCCAGCACGATACCGCCCAGTGCAAGCCACCGGGTCAGCAGGTTGAGCTGCCACACCAGCACCAGCGCGGCCAGGCACAGCGCCCCGAACAGGATCAGGGCAGCACGTTCGGACACCCGTCCCGCGGTCAGCGGCCGGTCCCGGGTACGCTCCACATGGCGGTCGAAATGTCGATCGGCATAATCATTGATCACGCAGCCCGCCGAACGCATGACCAGCACGCCGGCCACGAAGATCGCCAGCACCTTGAGATCCGGCACCCCTTTTGCGGCGATCCACAGCGCCCACAGCGTGGGCCACAGCAGCAGCAGGGTCCCGATGGGCCGGTGCAGACGCATCAGCTCGAGGTAGTCACGCAGTGTCGCTTTCATTGGCTCCCGCAGGCGGAACATCCCGCCCGGCTATCCACATTTCCAGGGTGGCCGATGACCGGTCGCGGCCGGGAACGCCGGCAGGAATACCTCGCTCACCAGCAACGGGTGACCGGACAGCCGGAACACCGAGCGCCTGCCCCAGATCGGCGCGGCCGTCCGGCGCGGCACGCCCACGGCCGCATGATACAACGTCTCGCCGGGGCGGATGCAGGCCAGTTCTACGGCACCGCGGCGCATGCCGGCATCGGCAAACAGCACACCACCCAGCGGGCGCGTGCCCAGCCGCGCCAGCCGTTTCAGACGCCCGCGCAGGGAACTGGTCGGGATCACGGTACGCGCGTAGACCAGCGGCCTGCCGTTACACAACAACTGCACCTGGCGGATGATGGCATTGCGCCGGTCGCGCATGCCCAGCACATGCGCCTCGTGGCGCAGTGGCTGCCCGCGCTGCTGGGACAGGACGCGCACCTCGAATCGCCCCGGGCACAGGTGCTGCAGGCGCCGGGTGAGCGAGGCGGAATCGAGCAGCCAGTGCACCAGGTCAGCCGGCAAGGCACTGTGCGGAAAATGCTCGGGCGACTGCCAGCGGGTATACGGTGAACTCATGGACGGAGCTTCGCTTTGCACGTCAAGGCGCGCGATTATCGCACAGTGCACCGGACCCGGTATCCCGCCCCGATCAACGCCACCGGCATGCCGGACCGGACAGTGTGCCGCCCCCGGTTCGGTCCGTTGCGACCCGGGAAGCCCTGCACAGGTCGACCAACCGGAAGGACACAAGGCGCAAAGGCGCGAGGAAACGCAGTGTACCGCACGTAAATGAACATCCGGGCGCCTTTGCAACGCCGTGCCGGACGGTTCAGCAGCCTGTGCAGCGGTTCCCTAGACCTCGCCCAGCAGCGCCGCCTGGTCGAGCCAGCGGCGGATCAGCGGTTCGACGTGCTCCGGGCAGGTCTCCAGCAGCCGTGCCGCGCCCGCCTCGACCGCCTCCAGCAATGCCTCGTCACGCAGCAGGTCGGCGATGTGGAACCGCATCTCGCCGGTCTGGCGTGTACCCAGCACCTCGCCGGGGCCGCGCAGGACCATGTCGCGGCGGGCGATCTCGAAACCGTCCGTGGTCTCGCGCAGTACCGCCAGCCGTTGCCGGGCCTGCTCCGACAGCGGCGCCTGGTACAGCAGCACACAGCTGCTCTGCCGGTTGCCGCGCCCGACCCGCCCGCGCAGCTGGTGCAGCTGCGCGAGCCCGAGCCGTTCCGGGTTCTCGATGATCATCAGGCTGGCGTTCGGAACATCCACACCGACCTCGATCACGGTGGTCGCCACCAGCAGGTCGACGTCGCCCTGCTTGAAGGACTGCATCACGGCTTCCTTGTCCGCCGCGCGCAACCGGCCGTGCACCAGCGCCACGCGCACTCCGGCCAGGCTGGCCGCGAGTTGCTGCGCGGTGGTCTCGGCCGCCTGGCACTGCAACACCTCGGACTCCTCGATCAGGGTGCAGACCCAGTAGGCCTGCTGGCCGGCGGCACAGGCCTTGCGCACCGAGACCATCACCTCCTCGCGCCGGTCCTGGCCGATCGCCACGGTCTTCACCGGCTGCCGGCCGGGCGGCAACTGGTCGATGATCGAGGTGTCGAGATCGGCGTACACCGTCATCGCCAGCGTGCGCGGAATCGGCGTGGCCGTCATCACCAGCTGGTGCGGGCGCTGCGCGCCATCCCGTCCCTTGTCGCGCAGCGCCAGGCGCTGGTGGACACCGAAGCGGTGCTGCTCGTCGATGATGACCAGTCCCAGCCGGGCAAACTCCACCTCGTCCTGGAACAGGGCATGCGTGCCGATGGCCACCTGCGCCGCGCCTGCGGCAATCGCCTGCAGGGCCTGCGCCCGCGCCGCCCCCTTGAGCCGGCCGGCGTGCCATGCGACCTGCACCCCGAGCGGCGCCAGCCAGTCGTGAAAACTGCGGAAATGCTGCTCGGCCAGCAGTTCGGTCGGCGCCATCAGCACCACCTGATAGCCGGACTGCACCGCGGCCAGCGCGGCACACGCCGCCACCACGGTCTTGCCGGAGCCGACGTCGCCCTGCACCAGCCGTGCCATCGGGTGGCTGCACGCGAGGTCGGCCGTGATCTCGCCCCGCACCCGTTGCTGCGCGTCGGTAAGCCGGAAGGGCAGTGCATCGAGGAAGCGCTGAACCAGCCCGTCGCCGGCATCCAGCACGGGCGCCGCGGTATGTGCTGCGCGCGCACGCAGGCGCCGCAGACTGAGGTGATGGGCCAGCAGCTCCTCGAAGGCCAGCCGCTGCTGGGCCGGGTGCCGGCCGGCCGCAAGCAGTTCGAGCGCGGCATCGGGCGGGGGCCGGTGCACGTAGCGCAACGCGGCCGGCAGTGTGGTCAACCGGAAGCGGCTGACCAGGGACGGCGGCAGCCAGTCGACCAGCTGCCCGCGTTCCAGCCGCGCGAGCGCCTGGTCGGTAACGGCGCGCAAGGTGAGCTGGTGCACGCCCTCCGTGGCCGGGTAGATCGGGGTCAGGTGCGTATCGGCAGCGAGTGCCTCGCCGGCCGCGACAAACTGGTACTCGGGGTGAATCAGCTCCGCCGTGACCGCGCCGCTGCGCACCTCGCCGAAGCAGCGCAGCGTGCGCCCGCGCGTGAAGCCGGCCTGCTGTTGCGCGCTGAAGTGGAAGAAGCGCAGGGTCAACGCACCCGTGCCGTCGCTGAGGCGCACCAGCAGGGAACGGCGCCGGCCGAATTTCACTTCGGCCAGTTCGACCGTGCCCTGCACCACGACATCCTGCCCGACCTGCACGGCACCCATCGGCACGATGCGTGTGCGGTCCTCGTAGCGCAGCGGCAGGTGGAACAGCACGTCCTGCACGGTGCGGAGACCGAGTCGTTCCAGCCGCAGTGCCATGCGCGGTCCCACGCCTTTCAGCACCGTGACCGGCAGGGTGTCGAGCGGGTCTCTGGGTTCAGATTCCGTCTGCAAGATTTGACCTACAAGAGTGCTCCCACAAATACTGGACAACCACTACTGTCCCATATAAATCCGTTGAACGATCAGTAAGTCTTTCACCATGCACAGCCTTGCAGGTGTTTAGCCAGGCCAGGACATGAAATTCAACGCCGGCTGTACAAATCCTGCGTCCCTGCTCCCTCCGTGAGAAGACCAGGATGAGGGGATAGTAAATCAGGCAATCTACCAAATTTGAGCCCCTCACCCCAACCCTACCGGCTCTGGCTCCTGCTGCGCTCTCGGCTCGGGCATCCTGCTTCGCGCTACCGGGTCCATCCCTGGACCCGTACCGCCTGCATCCCTGCAGGCGTCCCGGAGGGAGAGGGAGCTTGTGGAACAGCAGTGATAAACCTCCATGTATCCTGGCCAAACACAGCTAAACCTCGTTAAATCTCCCCATCATCCGAACCCAGGCAGCACGGTGCCATAGCCAGGAATACGTAGCGGAAAAACCCGGGGTTCATGTTGATCAACCCGGGCAACGCTTCTTATAGGAGCCCAGAAACAACCACGATCGGGGTCCCCGTGTGCCGCGGCGAGCACCCCTGATCATCCGGGAAACCGGCGCGTGCCCTGTCAACGGCAAGCCAAGGTGGGATGTTGCATTCCGCCTTGGCTCCGGGTTGTGCGCGCCGCCGGATAATCGAGGAACGGAACGGCGCCGGCCGCCGCGGCACCCGGGGTGCCCTTTCCTTGCGTCCCCTTCTGCGCAGCCCCTCCCCGGACTGCTCCCTGCGGGGCATCCACCGGATGCCCCAATTCACTCCCGGCGAATTGGTTTTTGGGCAAGCAAAGAAAAGGGACCCGCCCGGCAGGGCGGAATCCCGTTAATCAATCCCGCGGGATGTCAGTATTGCAATCGCGCATGTCCGCCCACGGCATCCATGCCTCCCGCGGCACTTGCACATCCCTGTGTATCGAGATGCGCTCCTACGAATCAATCGCCAGACCGGCTACTGGTCGAGATAATCCCGCGCGTCGTAGCTCTCCAGTTCCAGCACCGCATCCATTTCCACCGCCGCCCCCTTCGGCAATGCGGCGACACCGACCGCGGCGCGCGCCGGATAGGGTTCGCTGAAATACCCGGCCATGATCTCGTTGACCAGCGCGAAGTGGCCCAGATCGGTCAGGAACACGTTGAGCTTGGCCACGTCGGCCAGCGCGCCACCAGCCGCCGCCGCCACCGCGGACAGGTTGTCGAACACGCGGCGGATCTGTGCGGCCATGTCACCCTCGACCAGCTGCATGGTGACCGGGTCGAGCGGGATCTGCCCGGACAGGTAGACGGTATTGCCGCATTTCACGGCCTGGGAATAGGTGCCGATGGCCTGCGGGGCCTGGTCGGTGCGGATGATGGTGCGGGGCATGGCTGGTCCTTCTGTAAAGACAATCAATTTACTGCAGGAGCGCTCACCGAGCGCGACTCGATAGCGGATTATCGCGCCCGGCGGGCGCCCCTACAATCGGCGATACCGGTGCGCGCGGGGAGCAGAGACCGGGCGCGTCCGGCGGGCGCCCCTGCAATTCACTGTTCTGACAGGCTCAGTTCCGGGTGCGCGTGATGCGGATCACCGACGGGATGTTGCGCACGCGGCGCATGACACTGGCCAGGTGCTGCCGGTTGCGCACCGTGATGCGGAACTTGAGGCTGTTGGTCAGCCCGTCGCGCTCCTCGATGCCGACATTCTCGATATTGGAATCGGAGTCGCCGATCACCTTGGCCACGTTGGCCAGCACGCCGCGGCGGTCGGCCACCTCCACGGTCACGTCGACCGGGAACTCCTCGTTGATACCGGGTTCCCACTGCACCTCGAGAAAGTTGTCCATGCTGTACTTGGCATCGGTGATGTTGCGGCAGTTCTGGTGATGGATCATCATGCCGCGGCCGCGCGTGATCACGCCGACCACCGGGTCCCCCGGGATCGGCCGGCAGCACTTGGAGAACCGCGTCACCATGCCCTCGGCGCCGCGGATCACCAGCGCCGGTATGGCCTTGCCCTCGCCGCGCGCATCGGAGGCGCCCTCCTCGGCCGGCAGCAGTGCACGCGCCACCAGCACCGCCTGGCGCCGCCCCATGCCGATCTCCACCATCAGGTCATCCGCGCTCTTCAGGTGATACTCCTTCAGCATCCCCTGCAGCCGTTCGTCGGTGACCTGCTTGCTGCTCGACCCGAACACCCCCAGTGCGCGCTCCAGCATGCGCCGGCCCAGGCTGATCGCCTCCTCGCGCCGCAGGTTCTTCTGGTGGTGGCGGATGTTGGAACGCGCCTTGGCCGAGACCACGAAACCGAGCCAGGCCGGACTGGGCCGGGCACCCGGCGCGGTGAAGACCTCCACGGTCTGGCCGCTGCGCAGCGGGGTGCGCAGCGGCACGTCCTGGCGGTCGACGCGCGCAGCCACGCAGGTGTTGCCGATATCCGTGTGCACCGCGTAGGCGAAATCGACCACGGTGGCACCGTGCGGCAGTTTCATGATATCGCCGGTGGGCGTGAACACGTAGACCGCGTCCGGGAACAGGTCGAGCTTGACGTTCTCGAGGAATTCGAGTGAATTGCCGGCGTGCTTCTGCATTTCCAGCAACTCGCGCAGCCACTCGCGCGCGCCGGCATGCATCTGGTCGATGTTCTGTTCACTGGACTTGTACACCCAGTGCGCGGCCACCCCGCTCTCCGCCACCCGGTCCATCTCCTCGGTGCGGATCTGCACCTCGATCGGGATGCCATGCGGACCGAACAGGATGGTGTGCAGGGACTGGTAGCCGTTGGCCTTGGGAATGGCGATGTAATCCTTGAACCGGCCCGGCACCGGCTTGAACAGGTTGTGCATGACCCCGAGTGTGCGGTAACAGGTATCCACCTGGTCGACCACGATGCGGAACGCGTAGACGTCGTAGATTTCCTCGAACGACAGCGTCTTTTCACGGATTTTCTTGTACAGGCTGTAGAGGTGTTTCTGGCGGCTCAGGATCCGGCCCTCGAGCCCTTCCTGCTGCATGCGCCGCTTGATCGAGGTCTCGATCTTGTTGAGCACCTCCTTGCGGTGGCCGCGCGCGGCGCATACCGCCTTCTCCAGCACCTTCTGACGCAACGGGTAGAGTGCCGCGAAGCCCAGTTCCTCCAGTTCCACGCGCAGTGCGTTGATGCCCAGCCGGTTGGCGATCGGCGCGTAGATGTCGAGCGTCTCACGCGCGATGCGGCGGCGCTTCGCGGGGCGCATCACGTCGAGGGTGCGCATGTTGTGCAGGCGGTCGGCGAGCTTGACCAGGATCACGCGGATATCGCGGACCATGGCCAGGATCATCTTGCGGAAGTTCTCCGCCTGCGCCTCGGCGGTACTTTCGAATTCGATCTGGGTCAGCTTGCTGACCCCGTCCACCAGTTCGGCCACGTCGGCTCCGAACTCGCTGGCGATCTGCTCCTTGGCGGTAGGCGTGTCCTCGATGACGTCGTGCAGGATGGCGGCAATGATGGACTTGTGGTCGAGGCGCAGCTCGGCGAGGATGCGCGCCGCGGCAATCGGGTGGTAGATATAGGGCTCGCCGGACAGGCGGTGCTGACCCTCGTGTGCCTCGGCACCGAACAGGTAGGCACGGTACACCTCCCGCACCTGATCCTGCTCCAGGTAGGTTTCCAGCATATGACACAGGTCACTGATCAGGAAACGTGACTGGTCTTCGAGCCGTGGTTCCGCCTGCGTTGCCATGCGTGTGCGCCCGGAAGCGGACCTGTCCGCTTCGTGTAACTGTCGGTTGAAGTCGTCCACGCGGCAACTATAACCCCAACCGCGGCGGCCGGGTATCGACGCAGCACCGACACTGGCCGGCTGCAAGGCAGGCCGGATAATCTATATCGGGATCAACAGGATGGAGTGGAGTCCGGCGCGGGTGAGCGGCTCAGGACCCGCACGAGCCAGCGCGCCATGGGCCGGAGCCCGGGCTGACTATTCCTCGCCGGCGTCTTCCGGCGGTGTGGCATCGGGCTGTTCTTCCGGCTCTTCGACCGTCTCGGTGACGGTCTCGGTCACCTCGGCCAGCAGGGCCAGGTCTTCGGCGTCGATCTCGGGCTCGGTCGTCTGGTGCTGCGTTTCCTTCAACAGCTCCGGGGTAATCAGGCCGTCGGCGATCTCGCGCAGGGCGACGATGGTCGGCTTGTCGTTTTCCCAGGGCACCAGCGGCATCACCCCGTTGGCCAGCTGACGGGCGCGCTTGGTCGCCAGCAGCACCAGCTGAAAACGGTTATCCACCTTGTCGAGACAGTCTTCTACGGTAACGCGTGCCATGTCACTCTCCGGGATTGCACCTGCTGTGCCCGCCTGACGGGGCTGGGAAGTTTACCCGATTCAGTGACCCGGCGCCAGCAACTCGGCCAGTAGTCGGGCGTGGCGTTGCAGCTGGGCCTCGAGCCGCTGGCGCCGCGCCTGGACGATTGCGGCCAGGCCCTCCAGGGCCTCCGCGAATAGATCATTGATGACCAGGTAGTCATATTCCGCGTAGTGGGACAGCTCGCTGACGGCGTCACGCATGCGCCGCGCGATCACGTCCGGGGCATCCTGGCCACGCGCCCGCAGGCGCGCTTCCAGTTCCGCACGCGAAGGGGGCAATATAAAGATACTTACCGTGGCAGGGACCTGGTCACGGACGCTGCGCGCGCCCTGCCAGTCGATCTCCAGGATTACGTCCCGCCCTTCCGCCAGGCGGTTTTCTACCGCACGCCGCGAGGTCCCGTACCAGTGGTCGAATACCTGCGCATGTTCCAGGAACTCGCCGGCCGCCACCATGTCCTGGAAGCGATCCACGTCGACGAAATGGTAATGCACACCCTCCACCTCGCCGGGACGCGGGGCGCGCGTGGTGGTCGAGACCGACAGCCCGATGCCGTCGCCGGAGCGCTCCAGCAGGGCCTTCAGCAGGCTCGACTTGCCGGCGCCCGAGGGGGCGGAAACGATGTAGAGCGTGCCGGAATGCGTCGTCTCGCCCACACAGCTACTCCACGTTCTGGACCTGTTCGCGCATCTGCTCGATCAACACCTTGAGTTCGACCGAGACGCTGGTCGACTCCACGGCAACCGACTTGGATCCCAGGGTGTTGGCCTCGCGGTTGAGCTCCTGCATGAGAAAATCCAGCCGCCGGCCGACCGGTTCGCTGGCGCCCACGACGCGGCGCACCTCGCCGAGGTGGCTGTCGAGCCGGTCCAGTTCCTCGTCGACGTCGATCTTCTGCAGCTGCAGGACCAGCTCCTGCTCGAGCCGCCCCGGATCGGCCACCACGTCGAGCTCCGCCAGACGCGTCTCCATCTTTCTGCGCAGCGCGGAGCGGATGTCCGGCAGCAGGGCTCGCACCTGCGCAACCTGCTGCGCCATGCCGTCACAGCGCGCGAGCAGCGCCTGGCTGATTTTCACGCCCTCGCGGGCGCGCGTTTCCACCAGCTCGTCCAGGGTACGATCCAGCAGCTCCAGTGTGGCCTGGTGCAGGGGCGCCAGGTCCGGCTGCACCTCGTGCACCACACCGGGCCAGCGCAGCAGATCCAGGGGACTGAGCACGGCGGATTCGGACAGCTGCGCGCCGACCGTGCGGCACGCCGCCAGCAGGCGTTGCAGGTTTTCCGGGTTGATTTCGACCGGCGCGCTGGCGCTGGTGGACGGGCGGAAGCGACAGCTGCAATCCAGCTTGCCCCGACCCAGCCTGGCGTTGATCCGCTCGCGCACCGCGCTCTCCAGCGCGCGCAGTTCTTCCGGCAGTCGCAGGCTGATTTCCAGGTAACGGTGGTTGAGTGAGCGCACCTCCCAGGACAACGCACCCGTTTCGAGTTCGCATTCCTGGCGGGCAAAGGCGGTCATGCTATGGACCATGACGGTTCCTGCGGGTCGGTGACAGGCGGCCAATGGTACGCGATTCCCGCACTACCGGAAATGAACAGCCCTCCGGCAGTCAACAAAAAAGCCGCCGCAGCGCTCGCTGCAGCGGCCGGATGGTGACCTGCGGCGGCTAGAACTCGCCGATCGGACGCACGAACGTGTAACGGGCCGGTGCGACCACCATCTGGTTCGCGACCTGACCGACGTTGCCCCCCAGGGCACTGAACGGCAACGACACCAGGAACACGGCCGCGCCGGCCACGGTACCTACCAGGCCAACCGGACGCACGACCAATGAATCGAAGATGATCTCGCCGCCGCCCGGGCTGGAGCCATTCTCATCCACGGAGGCCGCTGCAGCGGGGGCAAGCGCGAGTTGGGTGGTGGCCAGCACGGCGGCCATCAGCCAGCTTGCCAGATTCCGTTTTACGTGTTGCATAGCTCTTTCTCCATGTAGTCGATCCCGGGGGATCACGCAGCGATACTCTAACACCGGACACATCGGCCGGAGTGCGGCGCTCCTTGAATTCATTCCTGCATTTGGCAAAACCGGTCACATTCCGGCGGCACATCCGTCCGCCACGCAATTTTTTGTGATCCAGGACGCGCAGTTACGAAACAGGTGCACGCCAGGAAGGGCAAGCCGGCATGCGCGTACCGGTGCGCCGCACATGGACGGGATCGCGCTATACTGCGCCCTTCGCAATCCTGACAGGAATTCCCATGCGTCCGAGCAACCGTGCACCCGACGAAATGCGCCACGTGCGTATCACCCGCAACTACACCAAGCACGCCGAAGGTTCGGTGCTGGTGGAATTCGGCGACACCCGGGTCCTGTGCAACGCGACCGTGGAGGACCATGTGCCGGGATTCCTGCGCGGCAAGGGCGAAGGCTGGGTCACCGCGGAATACGGCATGCTGCCACGTTCCACGTCCAGCCGCATGGGGCGCGAAGCGGCGCGCGGCAAACAGGGGGGGCGTACCATGGAGATCCAGCGGCTGATCGGGCGCTCGCTACGCGCGGTGGTCGACCTGAAAAAGCTGGGCGAACGCTCCATCACCATCGACTGTGACGTCATCCAGGCGGACGGCGGCACCCGCACCGCGAGCATCACCGGCGGCTATGTGGCACTGGCGGATGCCATCGCGTCCCTGGTCGAACGCAAGGTGCTTCCCCACAGCCCGCTCACCGGCCGGGTTGCCTCGGTTTCCGTGGGCATATTCCGGGGCACACCCGTGCTCGATCTGGACTACCCGGAGGACTGCAAGGCCGAGACCGACATGAACGTAGTCATGAACGACACCGGCGACTTCATCGAGATCCAGGGCACGGCGGAAGGACACGCCTTCAGCCAGGACGAACTGACCGCCCTGCTGGCACTGGCGCGCAAGGGGATCACCGAACTGCTGGACAGCCAGCACAGCGCACTGGAACACGCATAAATACGCCGCCAGCCACCATGCAAGATCTCATTCTGGCCAGCAGCAACGCCGGCAAGGTCCGCGAAATCAACCAGCTGCTGGAGCCGCTGCAGATCCGTGTGCGACCCCAGGGAGAATACGGGGTGCCGGATGCCGAGGAAACCGGGCTGACCTTCGTCGAAAACGCGCTGCTCAAGGCGCGCAACGCCGCCGCTCACACCGGCCTGGCGGCGATCGCGGACGATTCCGGGATCGAGGTCGACGCCCTGCATGGAGCGCCTGGCATCTACTCGGCGCGCTACGCCGGCGCGGGCGCCAGTGATCAGGCCAACCTGGAGAAACTGCTCGCCGTGCTGCGCGACGTCCCGGAAGCGGCGCGCACCGCCCGCTTCCAGTGCCTGCTGGTGTACCTGCGCCATGCCGACGATCCCACGCCGCTGATCTGCCAGGGTACGTGGGAAGGCCGCATCCTGGACGCGCCGCGCGGGGAAAACGGCTTCGGCTACGACCCGGTGTTCTACGTGCCGACGCACGACTGTACCTCCGCGGAACTACCGCCCGAGGTCAAGAACGCACTCAGTCATCGCGGGCAGGCACTGCGCAAGCTGGTCGCGGCGCTGCAACCGCTACAGCGCTAGCCGCCGGGGCGACCCCTGCGGCGACCGCTGCAGGATTCTTGCAGGCGCGGACCTCGTCCGCACCAGACCCGGGCGGTAACCCTGGTCGCGCATGAGCCGTACCCCTTCCGGGAATTTTCTCGCAGGGGCCTGTCTGCTGGCGAAGCAAGCGGCATCGATGCCAGCCCTTCAACGGCGAGACGCCGGAGCCGAAAGAACCGGACTCCCTGCAGCAGCGGATCTCATCCGGTCCGTCCCTGTGGAATCCATGCCACGGAATGAATCCTGTTCTATCCTGTAGTCACGCCCCTCTGCGCACCTGCCATGTTCCACTTCACCAGCACGCCACCACTCTCCCTCTACGTCCATATCCCGTGGTGCGTACGCAAGTGCCCGTATTGTGATTTCAACTCGCACGAGGCCCGTGCCGGCATTCCCGAGACCCGCTACGTGGATGCCCTGCTGGCCGATCTCGAGCAGGACCTGCCGGCGGCCTGGGGGCGACCCGTCGTCAGCGTATTCCTCGGTGGCGGCACACCCAGCCTGTTTGCGCCGGAATCGATCGAGCGACTGCTGACCGGTATTCGGGCACGCCTGCCCGTGCAGCCCGCCGCGGAAATCACGCTGGAAGCCAACCCCGGCACGGTGGACCACGAACGCTTCCGGGATTTCCGGGCGGCAGGCGTCAACCGCCTGTCCATCGGGATACAGAGCTTTCAGCCGGCGCTGCTGGAAAGGATCGGCCGCATACACAGCGCGCGGGAGGCCATCCGGGCCGCCGCGGCCGCGCATGCCGCAGGCTTCGACAATTTCAATCTCGACCTGATGTTCGGCCTGCCCGGGCAGACCGTCCGCCAGGCACTGGCCGACCTGGACACCGCAACCGGTCTCGAGCCGCCGCATCTGTCGTGGTACGAGCTGACCATCGAGCCGAACACCTGGTTTCACCGCCACCCGCCGGCGCTGCCGGAGGAGGACACCCTGGCCGACCTGCAGGATGCGGGGCACCGCCTGCTGGTATCACGCGGCTACCGGCGCTACGAGGTGTCCGCCTGGGCACGTGATGACAGGACCTGCCGGCACAACCTCAATTACTGGCGCTTCGGTGACTACCTCGGTATCGGCGCCGGCGCACACGGCAAGCTCACCGAGCCGGCCCGCCAGACCATTGTGCGCAGCACCCGGATCCGGCATCCGCAACACTACCTCGATGCCCTGCAGAACCGCAGCTTCGTCAGCGGCCGGGTGGAACTTGCCCCGCCGGATGCCATACTGGAATTTGTCATGAACGCGCTGCGGCTGGACGAGGGTTTCACCCCGGAACTGTTCACCCGGCACACCGGCCTGCCCGCCGGCGCACTGGAACCCGGCCGGCAGGCCGCGCTCGACGCCGGGCTGCTGGAGGGAGTGGCAGACACGCTGCGTGCGACCCGGCACGGCCAGCGCTACCTGAACGAGTTACTGCAATACTGGATGTCCGATGCTCGTGGAAATTGACTGCCCCTACTGCGGCGAACGCTTCAGCACGGTGATCGAAGCGTACGACGGTGATCAGGACTACATCGAGGACTGCCAGGTCTGCTGCCAGCCGATCGAGATTCACGTCGAGGTCGGACTGGACGGGGAAGAGGTCACCTGCACGGTGCGGCGCAACGACGACTGAGGCAGCGCGCCGGACGGTTCCCTGGCACCGTCACTCGCCGGCAGCCGGCGTGATTGACCCCGACGAGGTGCGATGCCTGCTCGAAGACGAGCGGTCCCGTTTCCTGCCGGCATTGAACTTTTCGCTTCGCATTTCCTTCCTCAGGCGCTTGCGGATGTTGCGGTATTCCACCCGCTGCTCCGGAGTCAGGTGGATCAGGTCGGCACGGTGCTTCCGTTCCAGCACATCCCGGACATACTGCTCCATGTCATCCACGTAGATGTATTCCTGCCCCGGCAGCGGTCGCTCCTTGTGGCCATTCTGCCAGCCGCGCGCGCGCGGCAGCGGGGCGTCCCGTCCGACGGGGTACACGACCAGCTGCTTGATCCGGTTGCCGCTGCAGGCCGGGTGATCGGCAAAGACCCAGGACGTGCTGATACCTCTGGTGAGGCGTTTCAGCAGCTGGTCCAGCGGCAGATCCGCAGCCAGGGTTACGGGCCGGTCCACACTGTCCGGGAACTCCAGGGCGAAACCATGGGCTTTCGACAGCTCCCGGAGGGTTTTCGACAGGGACGCGTTCTCCACATTGAGATGCACCACGGGATTGCAGGGCACCGGGGTCTGTCCCGGGGACACGAGGGGCAGGCACAGCAACGCGCACAGCACCAGCAGACGGCCCGCCCGCCGATGGCAGCCCACCCTGTCTCCCGTCGTGTTACGTCCCGTCATCATTCATCCTGTCCGGGCTTGCCGGATTCCAGCATGGCGCTCAGTGGCTGCATCAGTTCCGGCAACCAGGGTTCATAGGCCTTCCACTTCTCTACCGAACGGGTGTAGATCGGCTCGCGCACCTGGGTGATGCTGGCGGTACGGATCAGCCGGTCGGATTCGTAGAACGACAGGCAGCTGTCATCCCAGTCGAGCCCGATCCACTCGATCAGGCGCTTCGACTCGGCCTCCTGGTTCGTCACCAGGGTTTCGTAGTCGAGTTCGATAAACCGCTCCGGAATAACCTCGCGCCAGTGCTGCATGAGGCGCCGGTACTGCGTGATACGCTCCACCAGGTGCTCCACCTTGCAGGCCCAGCGGATGGCGCCGAACTGCGTCATCCAGCACGACAGCGCCACCGCGCGCGGGTCGCGCCGGCAGTGGATGATTCCTGCATTCGGAAACAGCGTCAGTATCCAGCCCAGCTGGCTGTAGTTGTCCGGCATCTTGTCGACCACGCGCGCCGCATCCGTCTTGCCGGCCTTCTGTTTCAGTTCATCCAGTCGGGCCAGGTACAGCTGCGCCAGACCGGCCAGTTTCTCCCGGTCCGGCTCTCGCAGTTTCGCCAGGCCCGTGACATCGTATTCACCGGAAGCATGGATAAATGCATGCAGGGACTGGCCGGCGAAATTGCGTTCGCCGATGCCCAGTACGCTGCCATGGCGCGCGAGTATCTGCTCGGTCAGCGTGGTGCCGGAACGCGGCATGCCAACGATGAACACCGGCGTACAGTCCGGATTGCCGAGTGTCCTGACTCTCTCGAAGTAGTCACGATCAAAGGTCTCGATCAGCGCCGTGACATACCCGGTATGGCGTGCCGGGTCATAGGCCCAGCCACGCTTCGTCCGGTTCTCCCACTGGTAGCTGTTGCACTGGCGGGTGTGACGGGCCGCGGTTTCGAAGTCCTTCTGACCGTCATAGTAGAAAGCCAGCCCGTTGTGCAGCGCGGCGCGCTGGCCGGAGCCGAGTTTCGGATTCTCCAGCATGCTTTCCATGGTGCTGACGTATGCGCTGTCGCATTTGCCACGCTGCGTCACTGCCAGCCCGCTCAGCGAGGCGACCGCGCGCGGGTTCTGCTCCAGTGCACGCTGATGCTCGGCAACGGCCGCGTCCACGTCGCCCGAAGAGGACAGTACCTGGGCGATACGGGCATGCAGCGACACGCGTTCCGGCTGCAGTTCCAGCGCCGCGCGGAAATGCACCAGCGAAGCCTCCGCGTCACCGTCATCCCAGTACGTGTCACCCAGGGCCAGTTGCAGGTCGGCATTGTCCGGCGCCCGTTCCAGCAGCGGTTGCAGCAGTTCCAGCGCACGCGCCGCGTTACCGCCGTCCCTGACGATGCGCGCCAGCCCGCAGTGCGCCTTGATATTGCCGTCATCCAGCGCAATGGTCTTCTGGTACCAGGCCGAGGCCTCACCCGGTTCGCCGGTTTCCAGCCACAGGTCACCGAT
Organism: uncultured Ectothiorhodospiraceae bacterium; assembly: GCA_964443845.1. Lineage (GTDB taxonomy): Bacteria > Pseudomonadota > Gammaproteobacteria > UBA9214 > UBA9214 > UBA9214. The sequence continues at coordinate 9,956 of CAYUFA010000006.1, read as the reverse complement.
GGCGCCGCACAGCACGGGGGATTCCGGGTCCACCTCGTAGCCATCGGCATAGACGTCCATGGCCTCCTCGAAGGCCTCCTGCCGGTACAGGCAGTCGCCCAGCGTCTTGTAGCCATGGACCTGGCGCGGCTCCAGCTCGACGGCCTTGCGCGCCAGTCCCAGCGCCTCGTCGAGCTGCCCGTTCAGCATCAGGATCGGGGCAAGATTGATATAAGCGCGTCCCAGCCCGGCATCCAGCTCGATGGCCTTGCGATAGCAACTGACCGCCTTGCGCCATTCGCGCAACGCACGCGCCGCATCGCCCAGTGCGCACATGTATTCGGCATTGCCGGGCTGCTGCCGCACCAGGGCACTGAAATTTTCCTGCGCCTGTTGCGCCTGTCCGCTGTCGAGCAACGCACAACCCAGGTTGTAGCGTGCCATAACGTAATCCGGCTGTTGTTCCAGTGCACGGGTCAGGTGCGTGACAGCCTCCTCCGGTCGGCCCGCGCGCAGGCAGGCCACGCCGAGATTGGCGCGCCAGGTAACGTTATCGGGTGATGCGCTGCTGGCGTGTTGCAGCCACTGGATACTGCCGTCGGCATCGCCCTTGAGCAGGTGCACCAGTCCGAGCGCGTAGCGTGCATCGGCGGCATCCGGCGCCTGTTCGATCAGCTCGCGCGCCTGGCGCTCGGCCAGCTCGATGTTGCCGGCATTCAGTGCTGCGAGCACGGCCTGGCTATCGGGCCGGGCACGCTGATCTGCCATGAATCGTTCCATACCTGAAACGCAAACAGCCGCCCGAAGGCGACTGTTTGCGGATTACCTCACGACCGACGCAACCGCTCAGGCCTGCGGCTTGCGACGCCGGAACCAGAGCAGCGAACCCATCATCACCAGCAGGCCCGGCATGTCCAGCGAGAAGGTCTTTTTCCACCAGCTCTTGCTCTTGCCGCCACTGGTGCCGGGACAGGTTGTTGACGTTCCGTCATAATTCACGAGATCGCTGCACACCGCGGGAGTCAGCCCGGTCAGCAAACCGGCCGCATTGGCCGCGGCCAGGCTCTCGAAGTCCGCCGCCCCGGCGGACGCCGCTGCATTGGTGGTATTCATGTCATTGAACACCAGGATACGCGCCGTGCCGTTGGCCGGAACGGTGACGTCGTAGCGCACGCCGATATCATCGGCATTGCCAACACCACCGCCGCCGGGCAGGAAGGCAATGGACGGCATGACCGTCGCTCCTGAGCCCCAGGTGGCAAACGTGGAAACCGGATCATACCTAGGACCTCCGCCCACCGTGGTGTTGTCGTTGGTGATCAGCCACTGGTCGGCCGCGGTCCAGGTGGTATCGCCGCTGCTGGTGTCCTGGATGGTGGTTTCGCTGTCCGATCCCATGTTGCTGCTGACCAGCGCATGGACATCGATGTCCGAACCCGTGGTATTGGTCAGGGTATACAGCGCGCGCACCACCGGCCGGTTCGGGTCAAAGTAGTACTGGATCTGGGCATCGACGCCCGCCGTGATGTCGGTCATCACGTCCGTGGTCACGGTGGTACCGGTCAGGTCGACGTTAGCATCCGGATTGGTGAACATCATGCCGTCGACGGAAAGATTCAGGCCGCCATCGTAGAGGTCACTGAAGTAACTGTTGTTGCTGTTGACCGTCAAGGCGGAAGGTGTAGTCAGCGTGGCATCGTTGATGCCAAAACCATTATCGGAGGTCCCGCAGTTGATCGTATCGCCACCCGAGGTGGTCGTGCTGCAGGGACCCGAGTTACTGTTACCGATTTCAGTCCAGCGGGCGGTGAAATTGGCGCCGGTCACGGTCACCGTGAAACTCGTGGACTTGGTAGCGGCACGGACACTGCCGCCGCCCAGCAAACCCAGCCCGATTGCACTGGCCGTGGCTACGCCGCGCAACCTGTCGAAACCTTTTTTCATTGGATCCCCCTCCCTGTTGATAAACTGAGGCAATGCCTGAAGCTCAGCGAATACTATTACCGGGCATACGCAAATACAAGATGCCCGCGACAAGTACACCGCCAATAGCACCGTACAGGTGTGCGGAAGTCGCCACCTCCCCCCCGGCCAGCGTTGCGGAACCGGGCAGTGCACCGTAACGGTATTCCCAGACGAGCTTGGCGCACAGCAATGCAAGCAGCACCAGCCCGCTTTGCGGGTAGACCCGGATTTCGCGCAGCGCGCCGAACACGAACAGGCCATGCAGCACGGCGGACATGCCCAGCGCCACCTGCAGTTGCGGATCGAACAGGTAGCTGCCGGTGCCCGCGGCCAGTGCCGACACCACGAACACGGCAAGCCACTGCGACACGGTTGCGTAGGGGCTGAAAAAATACGCCACCAGGGCGAGGCCGGCCATGTTCATGGCCCAGTGCGACCAGCCGGTGTGCACCAGATGACAGGTCAGCAGACGCCAGTACTGCCCTGCGTCAATCAGGGGACGATCGAATTGCAGAAGGTCCACCAGCCCGGACGCCTGCAGCAGCAGGCTCAGGACGGCGATACCCAGCCACAGTCCGTGTACGGGAAGGAGGCGGAGTTGCAGCGACGACGGTGTACCGGCAGGCATGGTACGGCAGTATAACGCCGTGGCGGAATACACGGGCGTGCACTCAACGGATCGACGATGACGGACGATACATCCCTGGCCATCCACCAGAATGAGGACTGCCCGGCCCGCCCATGAACGACCTGCACGACCTGGAACTGCTGCTGCGCTCGCGGGTACCCCTCATCACGGTCGAAACCCGTGACGAAATCCCGGTCCGGCAGCTGTTCGCCCGCACGGGACTGCACATGGGCCTGCCGGTGATGGCCTGGTCGGCCACCACCGGCCTGCAGCGCATCGACCTGGAACTGGCTCCGCAGCGCCACGCCAGCGAGCCGCAGCAGGCACTGGGACAGATCAAGTCCACGCAGACACCCACCATCTACCTGTTGCTGGATTTTCATCCGTACCTGGAAGATGCCTGGAACGTACGACTGCTGAAGGAGATCGCGCTGGACTACAACACCCTCGGCCACACCCTGGTGTTCGTCAGCCACGCACTGAAACTGCCGCCAGAGATCGCCTTCCTGAGCGCAGCGTTCAGCCTGTCGATGCCCGACCGCGTCGCACTCGAGTCCATGATACGCGAGGAAGCCGCGCACTGGTCGCGCGCCAACCACGGCGCACAGGTCAATACCGACCGCAAGACCCTGGACCTGGTCACCGCCCAGTTGCGCGGCCTGACCGCCACCGATGCGCGGCGCATCATCCGCAGCATCATCTTCGATGACGGCGCCATTCGCGCGGACGACCTGGAACGGGTGACACGGGCCCGCTACCGCATGCTGGAATCCGGAGGCGCCATCAGCTGCGAGTTCGACACCACCAGCTTTGCCGAGGTCGGCGGCCTGGCCAACCTGAAACGCTGGCTGCAACAACGCCGCAGCGCCTTCACCGACGGCATTGCCCCGCGTGATCAGCCGCGTGGCATTCTGCTGGTCGGGGTGCAGGGCAGCGGCAAGAGCCTGGCCGCGCGCGCCGTGGCCGGCCTGTGGCAACTGCCCCTGCTGCGGCTGGATTCCGGAACGCTGTACAACAAGTTTTTCGGGGAAACCGAGCGCAACCTGCGCGCGGCCCTGCAGGCGGCCGGCGCAATGGCTCCCTGCGTACTGTGGATCGACGAAATCGAGAAGGCCCTGGCTTCCGGTGACAATGACAACGGCACCTCACGGCGCCTGCTCGGCTATCTGCTCACCTGGATGGCCGAACGCGAAGCAGCGGTGTTCATCGTGGCCACGGCCAACGTGATCGAGGACCTGCCACCGGAGTTGATCCGCAAGGGGCGGCTGGATGAAATCTTCTTCGTGGACCTGCCCGACGCCGCCACGCGTGCCGAGATCCTGGCCATCCACCTGCGCAAGCGCGACCACAAGCCCCCCGGATTCGATCTGGCGGAACTGGCCCGGACGACCGAGGGCTTCTCCGGCGCCGAACTCGAACAGGCCGTCGTGGCAGCCAGCTACCTGGCGCGCGAACAGCAGGTACCCCTGGACACCGGACACATCCGGGATGAAATCGCCCGCACCCGACCGCTGTCCACGGTCATGGCCGAACGAGTCGCCGCACTGCGGCACTGGGCCCGGACCCGGACCGTACCGGCCAGCTGACCGGGCCATTGTCCCCGGCTCCTGCACATTCCGTCACCCGCTTTTCCACCGTTTTATCCACAAGGCAAGCCATCCCATCTCACTATTTATTATAGTTTTTCAGCGATTCGCCAGGTTTGTGGCGATCTTCCTGCACAGTCATGCTACGATGGCGGCAACTCCATGCAAATAACAAGGCCCGGTGCCACCAGGAGGATGGATGTATCTGCCACCACTGCCCGACCGTCCCGGTTTCGACAGCTGGGCGAATCTCGCCCGCGAAGACCCGCAGGCTTTTGAAGAACAACGTATTCTTGTCCTGGAACAGGCCATCCGTGAAGCCCCGGAACGGGTCCGCCCACGCCTGCGCGGCCTGCAATGGAAACTGGACCGGATCCGCGCAACCTCGGCCACTCCACTGGCCGCCAGCCTGCGCATGCACCGGCTGCTGTGGGAATACGTGGCCGGGCCTGACGGTCTGCTGGCGCGGCTGCAGGCGGCCAACGACCCGGCCAGTGCGGCTATCTCCGGGAAAAAAACGGCAAAAATCCTCGAATTCCGTCGTCCGGATGCTGTAACGCGCGAGACATAACCGGTCGCACCCGGCCCCGGCCGGCTTGCCGCCTGGCACCGGTTCACGTACTATTCCCGGCCTTTTCACCGCTCCGGTGCCCGCCGCCGGCCGGGACGACGTCATCATCGAGGCAGCCATGAAAGCAGACATTCACCCGAACTACACTACCGTCAAGGTTACCTGCAGTTGCGGCGAAACCTTCGAGACCCGCTCCACGGCCGGCAACGAGCTCAACATCGAAGTGTGCTCCAAGTGCCACCCTTTTTATACCGGCAAGCAGAAGATGCTCGACACCGGTGGGCGCGTGGACAAGTTCCGCCAGCGATACGGCAACAACTGATCGCAGGCGAATGCCGGCCGGCATCCGCTTGCAAGGGGCGTACCGACCGGGCGCCCGTTTTCCGTTTTTATACCTGTTGGCCGCGCTGCTGGCGGGTCCGGCACTGTTGCCCGGACAGGCGGCAGGGGCCACCGGCACCTGTCGTTACACTCGTGTCGATGACCACGCGCGTGTCGTCTACGTCTACGATGGTGATACCGTCAGGTTGCAGGATGGCCGCCGCGTACGGCTGATCGGCATCAACACACCGGAAATCGGACACCACGGCGCGACCAGCGAACCACTGGCCGCGCAGGCGCGCAAGGCCCTGCAACTCGACCTCGAATCCGGCCACAACCGGGTCCTGCTGGAATATGGCCGCGAGCAGCACGATCATTACGGCCGCCTGCTGGCGCACGTGTACCTGGAAAACGGCGACAACGTGGCCGTCCCGCTCCTGCAACAGGGCCTGGCGACGACCCTGGTCGTGCCGCCCAATACCCGCGCGGCGCCGTGTTACCAGGCGCTGGAGAACACGGCCCGGACCCGGCGGGCCGGACTGTGGCAACTGCCACGCTACCAGCCGCGGGACAGTGCCCGGCTGACCACCGACCTGCGTGGCTTTGCGATCGTGCGCGGGCGCGTGCAGGCGATCCGCCACAGCCGGCGCAGCACCTGGATCGACCTGGCAGGGCCACTCAGCCTGCACATCAGCCGGCGCGACCATGCCAACTTCCCGTCCCGCTGGCTCGAAGAACTGCCCGGCAGAAAGGTCGAGGTGCGCGGCTGGCTGCGCCCGCAAGGCAAGCGCCTGCAGATGAAAGTGCAGCACCCGGCCGCCCTGGAGTTGCTGTCGCCATGAATGGCAGCGTGCAGCCTGCGTCTGCCCAGTGCATGTGCCACCAACCCGGACGCCATCCGGCTGGATTTCGTGCTGCTGCAGGAAGTGCAGGAAATCACTGGTGACCGGTTTTTTAATCACTCTCTACACCTATATACTGTAGCCCGATGAACCCGCCTCACAACAACAGAACCTGTCTCAACCCGTATCACGGCAATCCATGCCGGATCCCGCACCCCGGTACGGTGCCATCCCGACGCAGCGCGAACCGCGCCTGTGACGGGAGCCGCGTCCGCCCAGCGGACGCCCCAGAGACAGCTTCCGACCACAATGCCGCAAAGGAATCACGGGATGAAAAAAATCAGCATCATTGGCGCTGGCCACGTCGGGGAAACTACCGCAAAGATCCTGGCACAACGCAACATGTGCCAGGAAGTGGTACTCCTTGATGTGCGCGGGGGAGCCGCGGCCGGTGCCGCGCTGGACATCCGCCAGTCCGCAAGCTATCACCGCTTCGACACCCGCGTGAGCGGCGGCAACGACCACGCACTGCTGCAGGATTCCGATCTGGTCATCGTCACGGCCGGCACGCCGCGCAAACCCGGCATGTCGCGCAGCGACGTGCTGAACGTCAACCGGGCGGTGATCGATTCCATCGTCGACGAAGTACTGGAATTCGCGCCTGACGCGCTGCTGCTGCTGGTCACCAACCCCGTCGACGTGTTGACCCTGCACGCGTGGCGGCGTACCGGCTGGACGCGCAACCGGGTAATCGGGCAGGCCGGCGTTCTGGACTCGGCCCGCATGGCCTCGTTCATGGCCGAGGAAGCAGGGGTCTCGGTCAAGGATATCCAGGCCATGGTGGTCGGCGGTCACGGCGACTACATGGTGCCACTGACCCGGTTCTGCACCATCAACGGGATTCCGGCCAGCCATATCTTCGACACGGCTGCCATCAAGCGCATCAACGAACGTACCCGTCACGGTGGCGGCGAAGTGCTCGAGTTGCGTGGCAACAGCAGCGCGTATCACGCACCGGCCGCGGCGATCGCTACCATGGTGGATGCGATCTCCTGCAACCGGCCACGTATCCTGCCCTGCGTGTGCATCCTCGACGGGGAATACGGACAGCGCGATATTCCCGCGGGGGTACCGGCAGTGCTGGGTCGCAACGGCGTCGAAAAGATCATCGAACTGTCGCTCAACAAGGACGAACGCAGGGCATTCCAGGCGTCGATCGACGGCGTGGCGTCCGATCTCAAACAACTGTAGCCGGCGGCAGCGGCTCCCGCCGGCTGTGCACTCGCCAGTGAGGCACGCGTGCCGGAAGGATCAGAACAGCTGGTCGGTCACCGCCGCCCGGCCGGACCCGGTGCCGCCCTCCACCGACTGTTGCGGCACGTTTTCTTCCTTGAAGGTTTCGAAAATCGCGTCCCGCTCACCACTGCGGGCCAGCAGTCCGGTGGCGGGATCGATGCGCACGGTAACCAGCCCGTCCGGCGGTTCCCGTTGCTGTACCGGCATCCCTTTCAGGGCCACCCGCATGTAATCGATCCACATCGGCAGCGCGGAATGGGCTCCGGTCTCGCCCCGGCCGAGCGGCTCCAGCCTGTCGAACCCGGTCCAGGCCGTCGTCACCACCGCATAGTTGAACCCCGAGAACCAGCCGTCCATCTGGTCGTTCGTGGTACCCGTCTTGCCGGCCAGGTCAGAGCGACCCAGCACCCGCGCCCTGACCCCCGTCCCGCGCTGGATGACGTCACGCATCATCGAGGTCATCAGCCAGACGTTGCGCGCCGACACCGTACGCGGCGCATACACCGGCTGCGGCGGCGCAATCCCGTCGGCGGTCAGCGTACCGCCCGCCGCGGATACCGTGTCCGGCGCAGTTCCACCGGCGGTTCCCGGACTGCCCTGCGCAGGCAGCGGGGTTGATGCCAGGCCACCCGCAGTTGTCGCATTGTCTTGCGCAGGCTCCCTGGCTGCCGCGGCCGGCGCAGCGGCTGCCCCGTCCGCTGCGCTCTCCGGCACCGGGCTTTCCGGACATTCCCGGCAGGCTACGGGCGGGTTGGCCCTGAACACCTCATTGCCGTTCGAGTCCCGGATCTCCCGGATGTAGTAAGGGTCAATGAGGAAGCCGCCGTTGGCCAGCACGGCATAGGCACGCACCATCTGCAGCGGGGTAACCGAGGCACTGCCCAGCGCCAGGGTCAGGTTGTGCGGCAGTTCGTCGGCCTGGAACCCGAAGCGCTCCGCGTACTGCACGGCATAGCCGGCCCCGATGGCGCGCAGTACGCGAATCGACACCAGGTTGCGCGACCGGTACAGCGCCTCGCGCAGGCGCGTCGGGCCGAAAAACCGGCCGCTGTAGTTTTCCGGCCGCCACGTGGATTCCAGCTTCGGATCGTCAAAGACCACCGGCGCATCGTTGATCATGGTGGCCGGCGTGAAACCCTTCGCGAGCGCGGCGGTATAGATGATGGGCTTGAAGCTGGAACCGGGTTGCCGGCGCGCCTGCGTGACCCGGTTGAACTTGCTTTGCAGGAAATCGAACCCGCCCACCAGGGACAGGATGGCACCGTCATCCGGCACCATGGATACCAGCGCCCCCTCGACACCCGGCAGCTGGGACAGTTCCGGCTTGCCGTTGTCCGTACCCTGCAGGCGAATGATGTCACCCGGATGCAGGATGTCAGCGGCCTGCTTCGGCGCCGGGCCGCGGGCATTCACGGACCGGTATGGCCGGGCCCAGGACAGGGCATCCCAGTCCAGCACCTGCTCCGTACCGTCCTTGCGCAGGACGGTTGCCTGCCGGTCGCCCACCGCGGTGACCAGCGCAGGCTCGAGCCCGCCGAGCACGGCGTAGGAATCGAGCAGGCTCGCGCGCTCGTCGGCCGGCGTCGCCGCCAGGTCAACATGCGCCTCGGGACCCCGGTAGCCGTGTCGCTTGCTGTACGCCAGCAGGTCCTTGCGCAGTGCCGCGTTGGCCGCTGCCTGGAGCCGGCTGTCGATGGTGGTGATCACATCGATACCCGATGTGTAGGCATCCTGGCCATAGCGGTCGACCATGTCACTGCGGACCATTTCCGCGACGAAGGGGGCATACACCTCGGTCGGCACCGTGTGCACCTCCGTCCGCGCCGGCTCGGCAGCGGCCTCATCGTGCATGGCCTGGGTGATGAAGCCCAGCTCCAGCATGCGGTCGAGGACGTAGTTGCGGCGGTTTTTCGCATCTTCCGGGGCTGTGACCGGGTTCACGCGGGAGGGCGCCTTGGGCAGGCCGGCGATCATGGCGGTCTGCGCCAGCGACAGCTCGCTGATGTTCTTGCCGTAATAGACCTGGGCAGCCGCCTGGATACCGTAGGCCCGGTGGCCGAGAAAGATCTTGTTGAAATACAGCTCCAGGATCTGGTCCTTGGACAGCGAATGCTCGATCCGGAAGGCCAGCAGGATCTCGGTGATCTTGCGCAGGTAGGTTTTCTCGCGAGTCAGGAAGAAGTTGCGTGCAACCTGCATGGTGATGGTGCTGGCACCCCGCCGCTTCCGCCCGGTACGCGCCAAATCAATGGCGGCATGGATCAGGCTCGGAATATCCACCCCGGAATGCTCGAAGAAGTGGTCGTCCTCGGCAGCCAGGAACGCACGCACCATCAGGGGCGGCACATCGGAAATGCGTACCGGCGTGCGGCGTTTCTCGCCGAACTCGGCAATCAGCCGGTGATCGCTGGAATAGACGCGCAGCGGCTCCTGCAGGCGGACGTCGCTCAGCATGTTGATGGATGGCAGCTGCGGCTCGATCCGTACGTAGATGATGAGCGCGGCGATGACGCCCAGGATCGTGATCGTCAACATCAGCGACAGGAGGTACAGACCGGTACGGCGGAGATTCATTTGTGCACTGCAACCTGTGAACGGGTTCAAGGATTGGGAAATACTGCGGCCATAGATTACGAATTAATTGCAGTGCAGGGAAATTTTTCTAAACAAAATTTACCCCCGACCGATAAGCAGGTCAGAAATCTCTGTCATTAACCACACATTAGTTGACAAGGCACAGGCAATGTCCTCTAATGCGGCGAACTACC
>CAYUFA010000005.1:0-75110 GCA_964443845.1 uncultured Ectothiorhodospiraceae bacterium | reverse complement strand
CTACATCAGCCCAACCTACATCAGCCCAACCTACATCAGCCCAACCTACATCAGCTGCATCAGCCCAACCTGCATCAGCCCAACCTGCGCCACCGGCATCGCGCCCGATGTGCTCCTACGGCTTGTCCTTCTTGCCTGCTGCGCGGTCCAGTTCGCGCAGGTGGGCGAGTTTCTCGGCAATCCGGATCTCCAGCCCGCGCGGCACCGGCTGGTAATAGCGCGGCTCGCCCATGCCTTCCGGGAAATAGTGTTCGCCGGCGGCGTAGGCCTCCGGCTCGTCATGCGCGTAGCGGTATGCCCGCCCGTAACCCAGCTGCTGCATCAGTTTCGTCGGCGCATTGCGCAGGTGCACCGGTACCTCCAGGGAACCGGTCCGGCCGATGTCCGCGCGCGCCGCGTTGTACGCCGCGTACACGGCATTGCTCTTGGGTGCACAGGCCAGGTAGAGCACTGCCTGGGCCAGGGCCAGTTCCCCCTCCGGGCTGCCGAGGCGTTCCTGCACGTCCCAGGCATCCAGGCACAGGGCCAGCGCACGCGGGTCGGCGTTGCCGATGTCTTCCGAGCCCATGCGCACGATGCGCCGGGCGACGTACAGCGGGTCGCAGCCGCCGTCGAGCATGCGTACCAGCCAGTACAGCGCGGCGTCCGGGCTGGAACCGCGCACCGATTTGTGCAGCGCGGAGATCTGGTCGTAGAAGTCATCACCGCCCTTGTCGAAGCGCCGCGTCCCGCCGCTGATGACCTCGAGGAAATCCGTCTCGCGCACGCGCGCCTGCCCGCCCTCTGCCACGGCCAGGTCGGCGAGGATCTCCAGCAGGTTGAGGGCACGGCGCGCGTCACCGTCGGCGGCGAGCGCGAGCCGGTCGCGCCATTCCTCCGGAAACTGCAGTTTCAACCCGCCCAGGCCGTGCACGTGGTCGGCCAGTGCGTGGTCGAGGATACGGCACAGTTCCTCCGTCTCCAGCCGTTTCAGCACGTAGGTACGGGCGCGCGAGAGCAGCGCGCTGTTCAGTTCGAATGACGGGTTTTCGGTAGTCGCACCGATGAAGATGAGCGTGCCGTCCTCCACGTAGGGCAGGAAGGCATCCTGCTGGGCCTTGTTGAAGCGGTGCGCCTCGTCGACGAACAGGATGGTCCGGCGCCCTTCCAGGTCACGGACCTGCTGCGCGGCGGCCACCGCTGCGCGGATCTCCTTGACCCCGGCCAGTACGGCGGAGAGCGTGAGAAATTCGGCATTGGTCTGTTCCGCGAGCAGGCGCGCCAGTGTGGTCTTGCCGGTCCCCGGCGGACCCCACAGCACCATCGAGTGCAGGTTGCCCTCCTCGATGGCGCGGCGCAGCGGCTTGCCGGAACCCAGGATGTGCGGCTGTCCGCTGAAGTCCGCGAGGCTGCGCGGGCGCATGCGATCGGCCAGCGGCCGAAAGGGTTCTGCGGCCTGCGTCATGGACGGTGCGCTACGGGTCGGCTCCGATGACATCGGCGCCGGGAGGTGGCACGAAGCGGAACGTGTCATCCGCTATTGGGGCGTTGCGTGCCAGGTGGCTGAAACGGAACGTCGTGGTATTGCCGAAGGTGTCGTGGGCCACGATCCCGGTCAGGCTGGTGCCGGAAAATTCCAGGCGCAGGTCGGTGACGTTGCTGTCCTTGCTCCGGGGTTTCAGCAACACGGTGTGGTCATCGAGTTCCTCGCTGGTGAACACCTGGTCGATGGGCGCCGTACCGCTGAGCAGCATGGCCGGGGTCGAGGTGATCACCGCGCTGGCCGGCTGTACCGTGGCCTGCTCGAGGTCGGCATCCCACGACCAGACCTTCTTGCCGTCGGCCACCAGCTGCTGTTCGTAGGGCTTGTGGTAGTCCCAGCGGAACCGCCCCGGGCGCTTGATCCACATGTGTCCCTGTGACTGCTGCACGGGCTGGTGATTGGCATCGATGACCTGCTGGTCGAAATCGCCCTGCAGGGTGGCCAGCCCGCGGAAGAAGCGGTTTGCAAATTCGGGCAGGTTGCCGGCCTGGACGGGCAGGCATGGCAATGCGGCCAGCAGCAGGGCCGGCAGGATGCGGCGGAGAAACCGGTTCATGTCATTCCGGGGGCGGCGGTGCGAGTACCGTGCGATTACCGTTGGATTCCATGGGACCTACGACACCGGTTTCCTCCATGTGTTCAATCATGCGCGCGGCGCGGTTATAGCCGATCTTGAGGCGGCGCTGCACGCCCGAGATGGAGGCCTTGCGGGACGCGGTGACGATCATCACCGCCTGGTCGTAGAGCGGGTCGTTCTCGGTGTCATCGCCGTTGCCGCCACCGTTGGCCGGGGACAGGCCCGGCACCGGCTCGCTCGACATCTCCAGGATCTCGTCCATGTAATCCGGATCGGAACGACCCTTCAGGTGGGCGGTAACCTTGTGCACTTCCTGGTCGGAGACGAACGCCCCGTGCACGCGTACCGGTACGCTGGTGCCCGGCGCGACGTAGAGCATGTCGCCGTGCCCCAGCAGCTGTTCGGCGCCCATCTGGTCGAGGATGGTGCGCGAGTCGATGCGCGAGGACACCTGGAAGGCGATACGGGTCGGGATGTTGGCCTTGATCAGGCCGGTGATCACGTCGACCGACGGACGTTGCGTGGCCAGGATCAGGTGGATACCGGAGGCGCGCGCCTTCTGTGCCAGCCGCGCGATGAGTTCCTCGACCTTCTTGCCGACCACCATCATCATGTCAGCCAGCTCGTCGATGACGATGACGACATACGGCAGCGAGTCCAGGGTCGGGTGCTCGGTGCCCTCGAGCGCCTCTTCCGGCTTGAACAGCGGGTCCGGAATCGGCTCTTCGGCCTCGTTCGCCTCCCGGACCCTGCGGTTGTAGTTGGCGATGTTGCGCACGCCCAGCGCCGCCATCAGCCGGTAACGACGCTCCATCTCGCCCACGCACCAGCGCAGCGCGTTGGCGGCCTCGTTCATGTCCGTGACCACCGGGGTGAGCAGGTGCGGGATGCCTTCGTAGACCGACAGTTCGAGCATCTTCGGGTCGATCATGATCATGCGCACGTCTTTCGGCAGGGTCTTGAACAGCAGGCTGAGGATCATGGCGTTGATGCCGACCGACTTGCCGGAGCCGGTGGTGCCGGCCACCAGCAGGTGCGGCATCTTCGCCAGGTCGACCACGACCGGTATGCCGCTGATGTCCTTGCCCAGCGCCAGTGTCAGCGGCGAGGTGGACTGTTCGTATTCCTGCGTGTTGAGGATCTCGCCCAGCGTGATGAGGGCGCGGTTCTCGTTGGGGATCTCCAGCCCGATGACCGACTTGCCGGGGATCACTTCCACCACGCGTACGCTGATGGCCGACAGCGCGCGTGCGATGTCCTTGGCCAGGTTGGTGATCTGGCTGACCTTGACGCCCGGGCCGAGGTCCAGCTCGAAGCGCGTGATCACCGGCCCCGGGTTGACCGCGACCACCTCGACCTCGATGTTGAAGTCGAGCAGCTTCATCTCCACCAGCCGCGACATGGCCTCCAGTGCGGCGTCGGAGTAACCGGCCTGCGACGCGCGCGGTTCATCCAGCAGCGCCAGCGGCGGCAGTTCGCTGTCGGCCGGCGGATCGAACAGCGGTACCTGCCGTTCCCGTTCCTTGCGCTCGCTGACCTGTGGTCGCTCGATTACCGGCTCGATGCGGACCGGCTTGCGCGCGGCGATCTTTTTCTGCGCGGTCTCGACCACTTCCTTGCGCTCGTTGCGGGCGCGCCGCGCCGCGATCTGTTCCGGGATCTGGCCGACGAAGGCATACGCGTGTTCACCCAGCGTCAGGGTGTACTTGCCGATGAAATCCATGACCGCCAGCCAGGAGATCCCGGTGAACAGCGTGACGCCGGTCAGGAACAGCGCGAGCAGGAACAGCACGGCGCCGACCGGGCTGACCACATGCACCAGGTTGCTGCCGATGACATGGCCGAGCACGCCGCCGTAGCCGGCCGGCAGGCCGCTCTGGGCGGAGGATTCCAGGGCACTGAGTCCGCACCCGGCGCCGACCGTGAGCAGGAAGCCGGCCCAGCGTACCGCCAGCACGTGCAGATCGATGCCACCGCCCGGCGTGTCGCCGCGATAGACCAGCCACCCGCTGTACCCGATCATGACCGGGAACAGGTAGGCCAGGATGCCGAGCAGGGACAACAGGGCGTCCGCCACGAAGGCACCGATCAGCCCGCCGGCGTTGCTGATCCGCGCCACTTCCACGCTGTTGGACCAGCCGGGATCGCCCGGGTAATAGCTGGCCAGGGAGACCAGCAGGAAGATGGCGATCGCACCAAGGATGAGCAACGCGCCTTCGCGCAGGCCGCGGGTCACCTGGTATGTCAACCGGGCTTTGGTCTCCGTTTTACGCCGTGCCTGTCCCAAAATGAACCTCTTTCACAGCTTGTATCGGCAATCGATGGATTCTATTTGTTTTTTTGTCCATCAATCAAGTGTTGTGCGCAATGCCGGGTGGATGATCTCCCCGCCCCGCACGTTGACGGCGCGCTGCAGGGGGGCGTGCTGTTCCCAGCCCCCCGCGGCCAGCTGCAGTGTCCAGGGCAGGATTGCCGCGGACAGCGCCTGGGTGGCACTGCGGGGAACCGCCCCGGGCATGTTGGTGACGCAGAAGTGGAGCACACCTTCCTCCACGTAGGTGGGCGCGGCGTAGGTGGTGGGGCGGGTCGTCTCGATACAGCCGCCCTGGTCCACCGAGATGTCCACGACCACACTGCCCGGCTGCATGCTGGCCACCATGGTCCGGCTGACGATATGGGGCGTGCGGGTGCCGGTCTGCAGCGTGGCACCGATCAGCAGGTCCGCTCGCGCCACCTCGTGGTGTAACCGGTCCTGGTACGGATACAGTGCGGTGACGTTGTTGCCCAGTGCACGCATGGCCACCAGCCGGTCGTGACGGGGATCGAACACCACCACCTCGGCACCGACCGCGGCGGCCAGGGCCGCGGCGTTGCCACCGGCATGGCCAGCGCCGAGGATCACCACGTGACCGCGACCCACGCCGGGCAAGCCGCCGAGCAGCAGGCCCTTGCCACCCTGCGGCTGGTGCAGCAGGTGGGTACCGATCTGCACCGCGAGCCGGCCGGCGATATCGCTCATGGGAGCCAGCAGCGGCAACTGGCCAGCGTCCGTCTCCACGGTTTCGAAACCGACGGCGGTCAACCCGATCTCCAGCAGCTGCCGGGTCAGTTCCGGGTTCGGGGCCAGGTGCAGAAAGCAGAACAGCAAATGATCCCTGCGCAAGTGCGCAAGGTCAGCGGCCACCGGTTCCTTGACCTTCACGACCAGTTCGGCGCCCGCGTACAGCGCCTGCGCATCGGCCGTGACCTGCGCACCGGCGGACTGATACTGTGCGTCCGCGTAGCCGGACAGGACCCCGGCGGACGACTCGACCAGCACCTCGTGGCCGTGGTGTACCAGCGTGGAGCAGGCCTCGGGACTGAGTGCAACACGGCCTTCCAGCGGCTTGACCTCGCGCGGTATGCCGATCCTCATGCTTGCTTTACCCTGTTGTTCAAGTTCCGTACCATTTGCCGGGCCGTTCAGTCTGCGGATGCCGCTGTTTGCGGGAACCGCTCGCTGCCTGTCCTGTCCAACCCCTGCATTGCGCCTGCAGATCCTGAATGGCGGTACCCGCGCATCAATCCGGAGCATTATACACATGAGCAATATCAGGCACTGCCGCTTGTTGATTCTTGGATCCGGCCCGGCCGGCTATACCGCCGCGGTGTACGCCGCGCGCGCCAATCTCGCCCCGGTGCTGGTCACCGGGCTCGAACAGGGCGGACAGCTGATGACCACGACGGAAGTGGAGAACTGGCCCGGCGGCGACGAGAACACCCAGGGACCCGCGCTCATGGATGCCATGCGCAAGCATGCCGAACGCTTCCATACCGAGATCGTGTTCGACCATATCAACCAGGTCGATTTCAGCCGGCGCCCGCTGTACCTGAAGGGCGACAGCGGCGAGTACACCTGCGATGCACTGATCATCGCCACCGGCGCCTCCGCCATGTACCTCGGGCTGCCCTCGGAAGAGTCCTTCCGTGGCAAGGGAGTTTCCGCATGCGCGACCTGTGACGGGTTTTTCTACAAGGACCAGAAGGTGGCGGTGATCGGCGGCGGCAATACCGCGGTCGAGGAAGCGCTCTACCTCGCCAATATCGCCGCGCACGTGACCCTCGTGCACCGGCGTGACGAGTTGCGCGCCGAGAAGATCCTGCAGGACCGCCTGTTCCGCAAGGAACAGGAAGGCGTGATCACGATCGAATGGAATCACACGCTGGACGAGGTGCTCGGCGACAGCAGCGGTGTCACCGGCATGCGCATCCGCAACACGCAGGACGACAGCACGCAAGACCTCGCGCTGACCGGGGTGTTCATCGCCATCGGCCACCGGCCCAACACACAGATCTTCGAAGGCCAGCTGGAAATGCATAACGGCTATCTCCAGGTACGCAGCGGACTGGAGGGGATGGCAACGGCAACCAGCGTGGAGGGGGTCTTCGCGGCCGGTGACGTGAGCGACCACGTCTACCGCCAGGCCGTGACCTCGGCCGGCACCGGCTGCATGGCCGCACTGGACGCGGAGGCGTACCTGGATGCGCTGGCGGACCGGCAGGCCGGCTGAGTGGCGGGCCGCATGGTGACGGGTGCCCATGCTGCGCGTCGAGGTCATCCGGGAACTGGAGCGGATTCCGGCCGCGGAATGGAACCGCGCCTCCGGCACGGCACAGCCGTTTCTGCGCCATGAGTTCCTGGTAGCGCTGGAACGCCACGGTTGTGTCGGCAGTCTCTACGGCTGGCTGCCGCACCACCTCGTCGCCCGGGATGCGGCCGGCCGGCTGTGCGGCGTGGTCCCGCTCTACCTGAAGGACAATTCCTACGGTGAGTTCGTCTTCGACTGGGCCTGGGCGGATGCCTGGCACCGGGCCGGCATTCCCTACTACCCGAAACTGGTGTCCTCGATCCCCTACACCCCGGTCACCGGCCCGCGCATCCTGGTGGCAGAGGACGCCGACCGGGAACAGGTCGGCGCGGCCCTGGTGCAGGCGGCGCTGGCTCTGCTGGATTCCACCGGCGCCTCTTCCCTGCACTGGCTGTTCACCGACCCGGTGGACACACAACGGCTGGTCGACAGGGGCTTCCTGCGCCGCACCGGCTGCCACTTCCACTGGCACAACGCAGGCTACCGGGATTTCGAGGATTTCCTGTCGCGCCTGAGTTCGCGCAAGCGCAAGAAGATTCGCCGCGAACGCCGCTACGTGCAGGAAGCCGGCATCGAGATGCGTCTGCTGCACGGTACCGAGGCCAGCCGGGAGGACTGGCGCGTGATGCACGCGTTCTACCGCTCCACCTTCGAGAAGAAATCCGGGATGCCCACCCTCTCGGAGGACTTCTTCGTCGAGATCAGCCGCACCATGGGCGATCAGGTGGTGCTGGTCTTCGCCCTGCAGGCGGCAAGACCCGTGGCCGGCGCCATCCTGCTGCGCGGTGACCACGCCCTGTACGGACGGCACTGGGGGTGCCTGGCGGACTATCACAGCCTGCATTTCGAGGCCTGCTATTACCAGGGCATCGAGTATGCCATCGCGCACGGCCTGCAGCTGTTCGAACCCGGCGCGCAGGGCGAGCACAAGATCAGCCGCGGCTTCCTGCCCACGTATACCTGGTCGGCACACTGGATCCGGCATCCGCAGTTCCGCGTGGCCATTGAGCGCTACCTGCAGCAGGAGCATGCGGCGGTCGTGGACTATCATGACGAACTCATGGCCACGTCGCCGTTCCGCCGCACCGCGGCCGCGGAACGGCAGGACCCGACCCGGGTTCCGGAGCGTTGAGCCGCGCCAGGCGTGGACACCACGCGCGGCGGAGTTTACCTTGATACCGGGACGCGTGGCAGCGTCAGTGACGGCCACGGTGTGCATCCCGGGACACACACCAGCATGCAACGCCTGAACGACAGCGGACCTTTCTGGATCGACGCACAGGATCCGGACCTCCGGTTCCCCGACGTGGCACTCGCCCTGCGGGACCCGGACGGGTTACTGGCGCTGGGCGGCGACCTGTCGAGTGAACGCCTGCTGCTGGCCTACCGCAGCGGCATCTTCCCCTGGTACGGGCCGGGCCAGCCCGTCCTGTGGTGGTCACCGGATCCGCGCCTGGTGCTGTTCCCGGAGGCGTTGCGGGTGTCGCGCAGCCTGGCACGCACGCTGCGCGGCGGGTCGTTCCGGGTCACGCTGGATACCGCGTTCAGCGCGGTGATTGAACAGTGCGCCGCACGCCGCAAGGGCCAGGCCGGCACCTGGATCACGGCGGAGATGCGGCACGCCTACCAGCAGCTGCACCGGGCCGGTTACGCACATTCCGCCGAGAGCTGGCAGGGGGACACGCTGGTCGGAGGCCTGTACGGCGTCGCGATCGGGCGCATTTTCTTTGGAGAATCAATGTTTACCAGGGTAAGCGATGCCTCCAAGGTGGCGTTCGTGCACCTCGTGCGCCAGTTGCAGGCCTGGGACTTCCCGCTGATCGACTGCCAGGTGCACACCCGCCACCTGCAGAGCCTCGGCGCCGTCGATATCCCGCGCGCGGAATTCGTGCAGCAGCTGGCCGTGCACTGCGCACGGGCGCCGGTGACCGGGCCGTGGCACATTGAAGCGCCGGTCGGGATATGACTGCAGGATTATTTCGGTATAATCCCCCGCCAGATAAACCGGGCGCTGCAGGATTTATGGCCAAAGAAGATCATATAGAAATGGAGGGAGTCGTGACGGAAACCCTCCCCAATACCATGTTCAGGGTGCAACTCGAGAACGGTCACGTCGTCACTGCACACATATCCGGCAAGATGCGCAAGCATTACATCCGAATCCTGCGGGGCGACAAGGTCACCGTCGAACTGACCCCGTACGACCTCACCAAGGGTCGCATCACCTACCGCGCACGCTGAACGCGCGGGACCTGCCTTGTTACACCCCTGTGCCGCCCGTGGGCGTAGCGCACGCGGCCCGGAACGGGAACGCACGGCGCGCACAAGGCCCGGGTATGACGTAGTCCCTGCAGGATAGGATGCACGTCCTGCCGGGACAGCCGGCCAGCGAGAGCGGGACAGTCCTGAGGCCGGTCAGGTGACCGGGACTGCCTTGCCCTCGATATCGAACACCAGTTCCCCGTTCTCCAGGTGAATGGTCAGGTGGCCGCCCTGCTCCAGCCGGCCGAACAGTAATTCCTCGGCCAGTGGCTTCTTGATGTGCTGCTGGATCAGCCGCGCCATCGGGCGTGCGCCCATCTTCGGATCGTAGCCGTTTTCCGCAAGCCAGCGGCGTGCGTCCGCATCGACCTCGATGGTGACACGCTGTTCCTGCAGCTGCGCTTCCAGTTCGAAGATGAACTTGTCCACGACCCGCTCGATGATCGAGATATCCAGGGAGTTGAACTGCACGATCGCGTCCAGCCGGTTGCGGAATTCCGGGCTGAACAGCTTGCGGATCGCCTCCATGCCGTCGCTGGAGTGGTCCTGGCTGGTAAAGCCGATGGACGGCCGGCTCATCTCGTGGGCACCGGCGTTGGTGGTCATGACCAGGATGACGTTGCGGAAGTCCGCCTTGCGGCCGTTGTTGTCGGTCAGCGTACCGTGGTCCATGACCTGGAGCAGCAGGTTGAACACGTCCGGGTGCGCCTTTTCAACCTCGTCGAGCAGCAGCACCACGTGGGGATTCCTGGTGATGGCCTCGGTCAGCAGGCCGCCCTGGTCATAGCCGACATAGCCGGGCGGCGCGCCGATCAGGCGCGACACGGTGTGCCGTTCCATGTATTCGGACATGTCGAAACGCACCAGCTCGAGTCCCATGATGCGCGCGAGCTGGCGGGTGACCTCGGTCTTGCCGACGCCGGTGGGGCCGGCAAACAGGAACGAGCCGATCGGGCGGGTTTCCGTGCCCAGTCCGGAGCGCGACATCTTGATCGAGGTGGCCAGCGTCTCGATGGCCTGGTCCTGCCCGTACACCACCATCTTCAGGTCGCGGTCCAGGTTACGCAGGGTCTCCTTGTCGGACGCGGACACCGATTTCTCGGGAATGCGTGCCATCAACGCGATGACGTGCTCGATCTCGCCGACACCGATGGTTTTCCTGCGCCGGGACGGCGGGCGCAGGCGCTGCGAGGCGCCCGCCTCGTCGATCACGTCGACGGCCTTGTCCGGCAGGTGGCGGTCGTTGATATAGCGGTCCGACAGCTCCGCGGCGAGCCGCAGCGCATTCATGGAATATTTCACCTTGTGGTGTTCCTCGAAGCGGGACTTCAGACCCTTGAGGATGGTGACGGTCTCTTCCACGCTCGGCTCGGCGATGTCGACCTTCTGGAAGCGGCGCGACAGGGCGTGATCCTTTTCGAAGATCCCGCGGTATTCCTTGTAGGTCGTGGAACCGATGCACTTGAGATCGCCGGAGGCCAGCATCGGCTTCATCAGGTTGGAGGCATCCATGACCCCGCCGGATGCCGCGCCGGCACCGATCAGGGTATGGATTTCGTCGATGAACAGGATCGCGCCGGGTTCCTTGCGCAACTGGCCCAGCACGGCCTTGAAGCGTTTTTCGAAATCGCCGCGGTACTTGGTGCCGGCCACCAGTGCCCCCATGTCGAGGGAATAGATCGTGCTGTTGAGCAGCACTTCCGGCACCTCGCCCTCGACGATCATGCGCGCGAGCCCCTCGGCCAGTGCCGTCTTGCCGACACCGGCCTCGCCGACGAACAGCGGGTTGTTCTTGCGGCGGCGGCACAGGATCTGGATGGTGCGCTGGATCTCCCGCTGCCGGCCGATCAGCGGATCGATACGGCCCTGGGCCGCCAGTTCATTCAGGTTGGCCGCGAAGGATTCCAGCGGCTGCCGGGCGGAGGAATCGCCATTGTCCGCTTCCGCGGGACCGTCCAGGCTCTCGTCCGGCTGCTCGTTGACCTTCGAGATGCCGTGCGAGATGTAGTTGATGACATCCAGACGGGTAATGTCGCTCTTGTTCAGGAAATAGACGGCCTGCGATTCCTGTTCGCTGAAGATCGCGACCAGCACGTTGGCGCCGGTGACCTCGTTCTTGTTCGAGGACTGGACGTGGAAAACCGCCCGTTGCAGCACGCGCTGGAAGCCCAGGGTGGGCTGGGTTTCGCGGGTATCCCCGGGGGCGAGCCGCGGCGTGGTTTCCTCGATGAACGAGGCCACGTCCTGTTTCAGCTGCTCCAGGTTGCCACCGCAGGCACGCAGCACCTCGGCGGCGGACGGGTTGCTGAGCAGGGCATAGAGCAGGTGCTCCACCGTCATGAACTCGTGATTGTTCTCACGCGCCTCCTTGAACGCCAGGTTCAGCGTGAATTCCAGTTCCTTGCTCAGCATGTCAGCACCTCATCTTGGACAGCCAGCTACACCTCTTCCATGTTGCACATCAGCGGATGCTGGTGTCGTTGCGCGTATTCGCTGACCTGTGCAACCTTGGTCTCGGCAATTTCGTAGGTAAAGATTCCGCATACTCCCTTGCCGTGACTGTGAACCTGCAGCATGATTCTCGTCGCCTTCTCACGGTCCATACCGAACAGTTTTTCCAGCAACCGCACGACAAACTCCATCGGCGTGAAATCGTCGTTCAGAAGAACCACCTTGTACATCGACGGTTCCTTGAGTTTCGGCCTGGCCTCCTCGATGGCAAGCCCTTCGTCGCCGCGATGCTCCAGATTTCTGCTCATGGTGTAATGTCCCGTCAGACCGGCGCTGACCACCGCTGTTCCTTGCGGACATTTTACCACCCATTTCATTCACATACATGTGCGCCATCACGCCGGGGCAGCTGCTGACGCGGTCCGGCGCTGCACGGCGCGTGTGCGGTAATGATCGGCAATGTGGCGGGGAAACTTGAAAACAGTGCGGCAACGCCAGGCGTACCCGGGTGGTTCCGTCACGCCTGCCACGCACGGTATTCAGGCGCAGGCCCGAACGCCGGCCGGACAAAAAAAAGCCCCTGCTCGGGCAGGGGCTTTTCGGGTCGGCCGTCCCGTGCGGGACAGTCCGGATGCCGTTGGCTACGGCTCGCCGCCGGAGGCCTCGATCAGGGCTTCCTCGATGGCACCCGGTGCGCACATGATGCTCATGAAGGTGGCGCCGGTATCGCTCGCGACCATCGGCAGGTGCGGCCAGTTGATGGCGATGCGGAAGCGCGCGAACAGGGCGTAGGCGGTTCCATCCTTGACCACGATCTCGTACGGCAGGTGCGCGGTGGAGCGCGGAGTGCCCTTGTCGATGCGGCTCATGATGTACTTGTCACTACTGCAGTCATCCTTGTCCTTGCCATGCAGGGCGACACCGAAGACGGTTTCCTCCCTGCCGGGGATGTCGATGCGATAGACCTTGGAAGTTGCACCCTTGTGGGCGGCCAGTGCCGCTTCCACGGCCTTGTCGGCCTCTTCCTGGCTGTCATACTCGGCCAGGGTGCTGGGGTCGGTGAAGTACTCCATCATGACCGTGTAGTGGTAATCACGCAGGTCCTTGGCAGTCAGCTTCTTGCTGGTTCCGAAGTCCTCCTTGGCGCCGAGTACGCCCTGGATCTGCTTGCGGATATCCGCCATGTCACCGGCCATGCGGTAGACCGCGGCGGTGTACTCAGGATTGGTATAGGCCACCTCCGTGGTATCGCCGTCCCTGGTGACCGAAACGCGGATCATGGCACCGTAACCGCCGAATTCGGTTTTTGCGGCTTCGGCCTTGAGGGCATCATTGGTGACAATAATGACGTCGGCACCGTCATAGGGTGAGTATTCGCCGACCACCTGGAATCCGCCGGCGGTCAGCTTGGACTTGACCTCGGCCGCCACGGTCGGCACATCGCTGCTGGACGTGTAGGCGAGCACGAACGGTTGTAAATATTCTTCAGCCAGCGCGGTACCTGCTGAAAGAACGAAAATAAATCCTGCAACCAGGGTTTTTCTTAGCAAGCCAGTCATTACAGTTCCTCCAGAACGTTCTTGTGAAAAAAGTTCGTATTAGTTTGTCGTTACAATGCTGCTGTGAGATATTGCCTCAGCTAGATGACATAACTCCACCCCCTGAAACGAGTTGCTGAGTATAGGGGAATGTTTGTTACAGTGCGAGCGCCAATAAATTATCCTCTTCGTTGCGGCACGACCTGTGTTACCTGGCATTCGTTATACCTGCGTGTTTACTGTTTAAGCTCTTGAATATATTTGCATGATCTGGAAACCACACGTTACCGTCGCGGCCATTGCCCATTACCATGACCGGTTCCTGATGGTTCAGGAACGCGTCAGCGGCCAGCTGGTGCTCAACCAGCCGGCCGGGCACCTCGAAGAACACGAGCGCCTCACCGATGCCGTGGTCCGTGAAACCCTCGAGGAGACCGGCTGGCACTTCGAGCCCGAGGTCGTCACCGGAATCTATCACTGGCGCGAGCCGCTCTCCCAGCGTACCTACCTGCGGGTGTGTTTCGCCGGCCATCTGCTGGACAACGTGCCCGATGCCGAACTGGACACGGGGATCGTACAGGCCCTCTGGCTGTCGCATCCGGAACTGGTCCGGCGGTCCGGACAGCTGCGCAGTCCGATGGTACTGCGCTGTATCGATGATTACCTGGCCGGCGCCCGTTACCCGCTGCGGTTGCTCAGCGAACTGGCCTGAACCCGGCACTGGCAGGCAGAGGCTGGTAACCGCATGAGTGACGTCGTGGTCGGCCTGTCCGGCGGAGTGGACTCCGCCGTTGCGGCCCTGCGGCTGCTGGAACAGGGCCACCGGGTGCGTGCCGTGTTCATGAAGAACTGGGACGAGGACGACGCCGCGGGAACCTGCCCGGCACGACAGGACCTGGAAGATGCCCAGGCGGTCGCCGACCGCCTGGGCATCGAATTGCGCACGGTCAGTTTTTCCGCCGAGTACTGGGACCGGGTGTTCGAATTCTTTCTGGCGGAATACGCGGCCGGGCGCACGCCCAGCCCGGATATCCTCTGCAACCGCGAGATCAAGTTTCGCGCGTTCCTGGAATACGCCACGGGCCGGGGGGCCGAATTCATCGCCACCGGGCACTATGCGCGGATCCGGCGCAATGCCGGAATGCACCTGCTGTGCGGGGTCGATCGTGGCAAGGACCAGACCTATTTCCTGCACACGCTGGACCAGGTGCAGCTGGCGCGCAGCCTGTTTCCGCTCGGTGCACTGCACAAGCACGAAGTGCGGGCACTGGCCCATGCGGCCGGCTTTTCCAACTTCGACAAGAAGGACAGCACCGGCATCTGTTTCATCGGCGAGCGCCGTTTCCGCGCGTTCCTGGCCCGCTACCTGGTCCGGCAGGCCGGCGACCTGTGCACACCGGACGGAAGCGTGGTCGGCCGCCACGACGGGGTCGCCTTCTATACCATCGGGCAGCGCCATGGCCTCGGGATCGGCGGACGCCGGGAGTCCAGCGGCGCACCGTGGTACGTCGCGGACAAGGACACGGCGCGCAACATCGTGTACGTGGTCCAGGGCGCGGATCATCCGGCACTGTTCCACCCCGCCCTGCGCGCCAGCCGCCTGCACTGGATCCCCGCTGCCGCACCGCGGCGACCACTGCGCGTGTACGCCCGCATCCGCCACCGGCAGGCGCTGCAGGACTGCGTGCTGCATCCGGGCGCGGACGAATCCTGTACCGTTGCCTTCGACCGGCCGCAGCGTGCCATCGCGCCCGGGCAGTCCGTGGTCTTCTATGCAAACGAGGAGTGCCTCGGAGGGGCGGTGATCGAAGCCGCGTTGCCGCCATGAACCGGGACCTGCGTTCCCGTACCATCGCCCTGGCCGGCCTGTACCAGGCCGCGTGGCTGGTACGGCAGACCGCGCGCGGCAGCACGCGCGATCCACAGGCCACCCACGCCAGCATGCAGAGCCTGTTCGCCATCGATGCGGCGTCGGTGACGGCGGTGTTCGGCGGTCTCCGTTCCCTGGGCACCGGTCTGGAGGTACTGAGCGGCCAGCTCGACGGCACCTCCGGCCGGCGCGACCTGGAGCTGACCAGTCATGTCATCAGCCTGCTGCATCTCGCGCGCCAGCTGCTCCGCGACCGCACCATGGCGGAGCATATCGCCACCGGCATCCAGCGGCTGGCGGATGCCGGCGCTGACGCGGACCTGGACGAACCTGCACGGATTGCCGCGCTGGCCACGCTGTACGAGCAGACCATCAGTACCCTGTCACCGCGGGTGATGGTGCACGGCGAGCCGTCCCTGCTCGAAAACGCGGAGACCCGCAACCGCATTCGCAGCCTGTTGCTGGCCGGCATCCGTGCCGCCGTGCTCTGGCACCAGTGTGGCGGCAGCCGCTGGCGACTGATCGTCGAGCGCAGACGCATGCTGGAATGCGTGCGTACGCTGTTGCGGGAAATCCGCTTCGGGGCGGACTGAGCGCGGCCGCGGGTTTCTGGCGAGCGCGGTATTCTGTGTATAATTGCCGGCCTTGTCGGAACCCGGCGCGGTCTGCCGGAATGCGGGAGACTCCATGGACAACAGCTTCGATACCCGTGACACGCTCGTGGTCGGGGAGCAATCCTGTGAAATTTTCAGCCTGCGCAGACTGGCCGGAACACATGACCTGGCCCGCCTGCCATTCTCACTGAAGATCCTGCTCGAGAACCTGCTGCGTTTCGAGGACGGCAATACCGTCCGGCGGACGGATATCGAGGCCCTGCTAAACTGGGATCCGCAGGCGGAACCGGACACCGAGATCGCGTTCCGCCCGGCCCGCGTGCTGATGCAGGACTTCACCGGCGTGCCGGCCGTGGTGGATCTGGCGGCCATGCGCGATGCGATGACGGCACTGGGCGGGGATCCGGAGCGGATCAACCCGCTGCAGCCGGCGGAGCTGGTGATCGACCACTCGGTACAGGTCGACAGCTTCGGTTCGGCCGGCGCGCTGGACATCAACAGCCAGCTCGAGTACCAGCGCAACCAGGAGCGTTACCGTTTTCTGAAATGGGGCCAGCAGGCATTCGACAACTTCCGGGTGGTTCCGCCCGACACCGGCATCGTGCATCAGGTGAATCTGGAATATCTGGCACGGGTGGTGTTCGAGAAGGAGCAGGATGGCGTCACCCAGGCCTACCCGGACACGCTGGTCGGCACGGATTCGCATACCACCATGATCAACGGGCTCGGCGTGCTCGGCTGGGGCGTGGGCGGCATCGAGGCCGAGGCCGCCATGCTGGGACAGCCCATCTCGATGCTGATCCCGCAGGTGGTCGGGTTCCGCCTGCACGGTGACCTGCCGGAAGGCGCCACCGCAACGGACCTTGTGCTCACCGTGGTGGAAATCCTGCGCAAGCAGGGCGTGGTGGGCAAGTTCGTGGAATTTTTCGGGGACGGGCTCGATCATCTGTCGCTGGCCGACCGTGCCACCATCGCCAACATGGCACCGGAATACGGCGCCACCTGCGGCCTGTTCCCGATCGATGGCGAGACACTGACCTACCTGCGCCTGACTGGCCGCAGCGAACACCAGGTGGCACTGGTGGAGGCCTACGCCCGCGCGCAACAGTTGTTCCGGGATGCCGGCAGTCCGGAGGCGACGTACACCACCGTGCTCGAACTGGATCTGGGCACGGTCGAGCCGAGTCTGGCCGGACCCAAACGTCCGCAGGACCGGGTGCCGCTGTCTGCTGCACCGGCACGCTTCCGCGCGGCGCTCACCGAGCTCCAGGCCGAGCGCAACCTGCACAGCCGGCCGGTAACGACCGAACTGGGCGGCAGGCGCGTGGAACTCAATGACGGCGCGGTCGTGATTGCCGCGATCACTTCCTGCACCAACACCTCCAACCCGTCGGTCATGATCGGTGCCGGGCTGGTGGCACAGAAGGCAGTGCAGCGCGGGCTGACCGTGCAGCCCTGGGTGAAGACCTCGCTGGCGCCGGGTTCGCGGGTGGTCACGGCCTACCTCGAACAGGCCGGGTTGATGGAGGCCATGCAGGCGCTGGGTTTCCATACCGTGGGCTACGGCTGCACCACCTGCATCGGCAACTCCGGACCGCTGCCGGAACCGGTCTCGCAGGCGATCGCGGCAGGCAACCTGTCCGTCTGTGCGGTCCTGTCGGGCAACCGCAACTTCGAGGGCCGGGTGCATGCCGAGGTACGCATGAACTACCTGGCCTCACCGCCCCTGGTGGTGGCCTATGCCCTGGCCGGGCGCATGGACATCGACCTGCAGCGGGATGCACTGGGCACCGGCAGCGACGGAAAGCCCGTGTACCTGAAGGATATCTGGCCGAGCGCGCAGGAAGTGCGCGACGTCATCCGCGAGAGCGTCCACCGGGACGAGTTCAGCCGCAGCTATGCCGAGGTGTTCCACGGCGAGTCGCGCTGGAATGCATTGCAGGCCCCCGCGCAACAGCAGTACGAATGGGTGAGCGACTCCACCTACATTCGCAAGCCGCCCTACTTCGACGGCATGTCCGCCACACCGGCCCGGCCCGGCGCGATCCGTGCGGCCCGGGTGCTGGCCCTGCTCGGCGATTCGGTCACGACGGATCATATTTCTCCGGCCGGCGCCATCAAGCGCGACAGCCCGGCCGGAATATACCTGGAGTCACTGGGCGTAGCGCCGGCGGATTTCAACTCGCTCGGTTCGCGCCGCGGCAACCACGAGGTGATGATGCGCGGCACCTTCGCCAACATCCGCCTGCGCAACCGCCTGGCCCCGGGCACCGAGGGTGGCGTCACCGTGCATCTGCCCGATGGCGAGCAGATGAGTATTTTCGACGCCTCCGTCCGCTACCGTGCGGAACAGGTGCCACTGATCGTGCTGGCCGGCACGGAATACGGTTCCGGTTCCTCGCGCGACTGGGCAGCCAAGGGTCCGCGTTTGCTGGGCGTGCAGGCCGTGATCGCGGAAAGCTACGAACGTATTCACCGCTCCAACCTGGTCGGCATGGGCATCCTGCCGCTGCAGTTCCGGGACGGCGAGTCCGCGGCTGGCCTGGGCCTGACCGGCCACGAAACCTACGACATCGAGGGCCTGGCGGACGGGTTGCGTCCCCTGACCCGGGTAACCGCCACAACTGCGGACGGCCGGCACATCGTGTTCGAGGCACGGGTGCGCATCGACACACCCCAGGAATACGAGTATTACTGTCACGGCGGCATCCTGCCGTACGTGCTGCGGCAGCTGGCCGCTTAGACCACGAGGTAGCCATGGATCTGTCCCGGCTGAACGCCCTCTCCCCGGTCGATGGCCGCTATGGCAACCGGACCGCCGCGCTGCGGCCGATCTTCAGCGAGTTCGGCCTGATTCGACACCGCGTGATTGTCGAGGTGCGCTGGCTGCAGGCCCTGGCCGCGCACCCGGACATCACGGAAGTACCCGCACTGAGCGGTCACGCGACGCACGTCCTGGACGACATCATCGACAAATTCAGCGAGCAGGATGCGCAGCGCGTCAAGAACATCGAGCGCACCACCAACCACGACGTCAAGTCGGTCGAGTATTTCCTCAAGGAGAAGATCACCGGCAACGCCGAGCTGGAAGCGATCAGCGAGTTCATCCACTTCGCCTGCACCTCCGAGGACATCAACAACCTGGCCTACGCCCTGATGCTGCGGGAGGCACGCAACCAGTCCCTGTTGCCGCTGCTGGATGACGTGATCCGGGCCATCCGCACACTGGCACACGAGTGGGCCGGACAGCCCATGCTGTCGCGTACCCACGGGCAGACGGCCTCCCCCAGCACCGTCGGCAAGGAAATGGCCAATTTCTGCGCCCGCCTGCAGCGCCAGCGCGCACAGATCGCCGCCGTGCCCATGCTGGGAAAGATGAACGGCGCGGTGGGCAACTACAATGCCCACCTGGTGGCCTACCCGGATATCGACTGGCCGGCGCTGTCGACGCGGTTCATCACCGGGCTCGGACTCGAGTGCAACCCGTTTACCACGCAGATCGAGCCGCACGACTACATGGCCGAGCTGTTCGATGCCCTGGCCCGTTTCAACACCGTGCTGATCGACTTCAGCCGGGACGTGTGGGGATACATCTCGCTCGGCTATTTCCGGCAGAAAACCGTTGCCGGCGAGGTCGGGTCCTCCACCATGCCGCACAAGGTCAACCCGATCGACTTCGAGAACTGCGAGGGCAATCTCGGCATCGCCAATGCCCTGCTGACCCACTTCGCGGCCAAGCTGCCGGTGTCACGCTGGCAGCGTGATCTCAGCGACTCCACGGTGCTGCGCAACATCGGCGTGGCGGTGGCGCATTGCGTGATCGCCTTCGAGTCCTGTCTCAAGGGGATCGGCAAGCTGCAGCTCAACGAGGCCCGCCTGCAGGCCGACCTCGAACAGAGCTGGGAAGTGTTGGCCGAGGCGCTGCAGACCGTCATGCGCCGGCACGGCATCGAAAAACCCTACGAACGGCTCAAGGAACTGACCCGGGATCGTGCCGTCAGTCACGCGACCCTGCAGCAGTTCCTGGCCACGCTGGACCTGCCCGAAGACGTCCGCCAGCAGCTCGCCGCGCTGACCCCGGCCGAGTATACCGGCAACGCCGCCACGCAGGCTGCCGCGGTCTAGACACGCCCCGATGCCAGACCGGACGAACGGTATCCGTATCGCGCTCGCCGACTGGTGGCGTGATGCGGACGCCATCCGGCGGGTGCGGGCAGACGTATTCATCCGCGAACAGGGCATCCCCGCGCGGCTCGAGTGGGACGGCCGGGACGCGGACTGTGAACACGTGCTCGCGCAGGACGTGCAGGGACAGGCGCTGGCCACCGCGCGCCTGATGCCGGATGGCCGCATCGGCCGCATGGCGGTGCTGGACGGCTGGCGCCGGCGCGGGATCGGCCGCCGGATGCTGGAGCTGCTCCTGCAGCAGGCCAGACAGTGCGGCCTGCGGGTAACCTACCTGCACGCACAACTGGACGTGGCGGATTTTTATCGCAAGGCGGGCTTCCGGGATGCCGGAGAGCCGTTTGTCGAAGCGGGCCTGCCGCACGTGCACATGCACCACACCTTCGACTGAGCGTGCGGGCAGCGGCCGTGAGCGCTGCTGCACGGCCCGGCGGGCCGGCTGCAGACTTCAGCGCCGGTTGAACACGCAACGGGCGACGGGGTGAATGTGGATGTGGCTGAACGGAATCCACTCCACGCTGATGCTGTTCAGCCTGCGGTCCGGGCTCACCCGGCGCCGGTGTCTGCAGTCGGCACCGTGGTGCGTGTCGTCACGGCGTCGATCCGGTTTGTTTCTGCGGTCGGTCACGAGGCATGATTCCAGAAGGGTTTGACGAATCCATTCTGGATTGCCATGCCCGACATTGCTATTGGACCGAAGTCGCAGGCTGCCCCACCCCCGGAAACAGCAGTCATCACGCGCGCGGCCGCGGGGAATCTGCGCCAGGTTTCATCCTCCCCGGCTGACCGGCGAGGCCGGCCGCAGGCACCCGCGCGCGGTCACAGGTGCCTGCAACGAAGGATTGCGGTTACGGGAATGCCGGGATTACCGGCTCGGTGCCCTCGACGTGGGCTTCCGGGTGATGACTTCTGACCAGTTCGGTAATCTCTTCGACCTTGGTCTTGGGCACGTCCACCATCATCAGCAGTTCGCCGCCCTGGATCGCGGCCTCGAATTCCGACAGCCGTGAACTTGGTACCGAGATTCCGATCATGCCGGAAATCCAGGCACCGACGCCGGCGCCGGCCAGTCCGATACCGAGGATGGCACCGCCACCCAGCACCAGCCCTGCTCCGGGGAGGGCAATCGCAGCAATTCCGGCCAGGATGCCGGTGGCGCCACCGATCGCCAGACCGCGCTCCACGGCAGGCACGAAATCACTCTCCTGCAGCAGGTTCGCTTCCGGCAGGTGTGCCTCGAGCAGGGCATGATGATCGGCGGCGGCGATGTGGATGTGACGCTCCTCGATGCGCGCCAGCAGCAGTTCATCGACGATGGCCTTGGCACTGTTGATATCGGGTAACAGGAAATACAGCCTTCTCATCTACTACCTCCTCAGCATGCTGGGCATGACAGTCTGTTACGAAAATGCCGGATCTCACTATATCCCTTTTATAGATCATGGAAAATATTTTCGCCAGCCGGATACCCGCAGTATTTGTGAATGATTCAGCTCACCCGGGTGGATTCACCGGCACGCCAGGCCAGGTAGTCATCCGGTGTGTCGATATCGTCGCGGGTCTCCAGTAGATGATACCGCAAACCCAGCGTCCTGGCTTGCTGCAGGGTACGTGCCAGCACCTGTGTGCTGCCCCACGGGATGCCGGCGAACAGCCGGTCATGGGGAGCGTGCATGCCCACCAGGTAGTAGCCGCCGTCCCGCGCCGGACCAAGCACGATGTCGGTGCCTCCGCGCAGGTGCTCGAGCGCCTGTTCGATGTCCTGCGCCGACAGCGCCGGGCAGTCCGCCCCGATCAGGAGCGCAGCCGGGGCCTGCGCCAGACTGTCCTGCAGGGCCATCGACATGCGGGTACCGAGATCGCCCGATGCCTGCTGTCGCAGGGTAACGGGATAGCGCTGCTGGCAGTACTGGAAATAGTCATGCCCGGTCGACGGGTCGCAGTGCAACTCGACCGGGCACAGGTGGCTGGCGGTGATTTTCTCCAGGGTGTTCTCGAGCAGCGTGCAGTACAGCGCGGCGGCACCGGCCTGCCCCAGCAGGGGAATGAGCCGGGTCTTGACCTGTCCGGGCACCGGTGCCTTGCTGAAGACGAGGATGCGTGCGTCCGGGTATTTCATGCGTCGTGTCCGGGATAGTACGTAGCCAGCCGCTCCGGGCTGACGCCGATGAAGAAGGCGCAGCGCAACAGCCACATGGCAAGTATGGTCGGAATGACGCCGTGTTTCTCCCAGCGCCGGGTCGAGGGATGCAGGGCCGGTCGCAGCACCAGCGGCCGGCCGCTGCGGCGCAGGGCGCGGCTGATCACGATATCTTCCATCAGCGCAACCGCCGCGAAGCCGCCGGCCTGCCGGAAGGCGCGCCGCGTCACGAACAGGCCCTGGTCGCCGGTGGCGATACGACTGATGCGGGCACGCCGGTTCATCAGCCAGGCCACCACGCGCAGCAGCCACGTGCCGTCCAGGGCCACGTCGAAATGGCCCCACTCCCGCCCGCTGGCCGCCAGCGCGGCCAGGATAAGCCGGTCGGCATCCGCGGGCGGCCGGGTATCGGCATGCAGGAACCAGAACACCGTACCGGAGGCCGCGTGCGCGCCGGCGTTCATCTGCGCCGCCCGGCCGCGCTGGCTGTCCAGCACCCGGTCGGCCAGCCCTGTCGCAACACGCACGGTGGCGTCGTGGCTGCCCCCGTCCACCACGATGATCTCATGCCCGCGCGTCCGCAGTGTCTGCAGGGGCTGCAGGGTGTCTGCAATCCCGGTGGCCTCGTTCAGCGCCGGTATGATGACCGAGAGCCGCACATGTTCAGCAACATCCGCCACTGCCCGGCTCCGGATTACAACAGGCCAGCGCCGGCTGGGGCTGGTCCGGGTGCGCACCGGCAGGCGTGCCGGTGACGTCGATGAACGCGCCTGCGTAGCCGCCCAGCAGTGTGGCCTGTTCGGCCGCGGGGACCGACATTCGTTGCCCGCGCACCCAGGAGCGGCCGGCATCATCGGTTACGCAGGCAAACGGTCCGCGGTACAGCAACTGCCGGTGGTCGGCAGGATCGGTCGACCGCGCCGGGCGCACCGCCGTCAGGGTCACCGAGCGGAACTCGATGCCTTCGATCACCCGCCAGGGAGTCGCTTCCCACTGCTCGAATGCCACGGCGTGAAAACCGGCGGCGCGGAAGCTGTCCAGCATGCCGCGCTCGGTGAAGGCACCCGAGACACAGCCACTCCACAGTTCCGGGTCCTGTTTCATCGCCGGCGTGGCCGGCCGGTCACTGACGATATCGGAAAGGGCGACCCGCCCGCCGGGCTTCAGAACCCGGAAGATCCCGGCAACCAGTTGCTCCTTGTCACGATCCGCCACCAGGTTGAGTACGCAGTTGGAGATGACCAGGTCCACCGAGGCATCCGCGATCAGTGGCGCCGCACTGCGTTGCTGCGCCTGCCACTGGCGCAGTGCCTCGTAGCCGGCCGCGTCGTGCACCGGGTGGTCCGCCAGCCAGGCTTCCATGGCCTCGACATCCAGGGCGAGATCCTGGATATAGCCCTTGTGGAAGCGCACCCGGTCATTGCCGAGGCGTGCGGCCATGGCGGGCTGATGACGGCGGGCCAGCGCCAGCATGTCCTCGTTCATGTCGACACCGATGACCCGCCCGCCGGGTCCCGTGAGCTGGGCCGCCAGGTAGCAGATCTTGCCACCGCCGGAGCCGAGATCGAGCACGACGTCGCCTTCCCGGACATGGCGCGACGGGTCCCCGCAACCGTAATCGCGTTCAATGATCTCATCCGGCAGCAGGGCCAGCAGCTCCCGGTCGTAGCGGACCGGACAGCACAGGGCTTCCTCGCGCTGCTGCGCGCCCTGGCTGTAACGGACCCGTACACTTTCTTCGACGTTGCTCATGCCTGCTCCTGTTTGACCATGTCGCCCAGTGCGCCGCCACAACTGGATCCCTGCCCGGCCGTACAGCCGAAGCAGTGTTCAGCGACGCGGATGGCGGCATGGTCCAGCGTGGCGCTGTCCAGCTCGGAAATATGCAGTCGCGGCCGACCTGCGGCGCGCACCGGCAGGTCCAGCATCTGGTTGAAATCGCAATCGTACAGGAAGCCGCGCCAGTCGACGCTGACCAGCGAACGGCACATCACGGTGGCGAGGTTGGCGTCCTGGTGCGCGCTGCGCAGCAGTTCCAGGTAGGCGTCGAACTCGCCGTGGCTGACCAGGGTGCTGCCGAAGCGCTGGATCGGCATGTTGGCGATCGTCAGCAGCCGGTTGAAACGGACACCGTATTCCTGCGCGAGGCGTTGCCGGTAGTCCTGTTCCAGCACCTGCTGGGGCGGCGGCAGGTTCGGCCCCTGCGGGTTGTAGACCAGGTCGAGCAGCAGGCCGCTGTCCGGCAGGCCGTAGCCCTGCGCGTTGAGGCGGCGCAGTGCGGCCAGGCTGTTGCCGAATACCCCCGCCCCGCGCTGGCGATCGACGTTCTGTTCCAGGTAGCACGGCAGGGAGGCGACGATCCGCACCCGGTGGCCGGCCAGAAACGCGGCCGTATCATGCTGCCCGGGTTCGAGCAGCACCGTCAGGTTGCAGCGATCGATGACCTCGATGGCGCGCTCCCGCGCCGCCGTGACCAGGCGGCGGAAATGCGGGTTCAGTTCCGGTGCACCGCCGGTCAGGTCCAGCGTGGAGACGCCGGTGCGGTCGAGGCTGGCGAGCACGGCATCGGCCGTCTCCGCGTCCATGCTCTCGGTGCGTTGCGGGCCGGCGTTGACGTGACAGTGCAGACAGCTCTGGTTGCAGCGGTACCCCAGGTTGACCTGCAGGGTATCGAGCCGGGCACGGCGCAGCGCCGGAAAGTGCGTCGGCAGCAACAGGGGCAAGGTGGCATGCATGGGCTAGCGTCTCCGGACTCAGGGTAACAGACGGTGCAATACCCAGGTCAATACCCGGACCCTGCGCGACTGCAACAGGTGGGCATAGTGCCGGTTCACGGTGCGCCGCAGTAACTGGGCATGGCTGGGATAGGCATGGATCAGCGCACTGAGCTCCTTCACCCGGACGCGCAGGTGCATCGCCAGGGCCAGTTCGTGGATCAGCTCGCCGGCCCGCGGGGCCAGCAGCGTGGCGCCGAGCAGCCGGCCCCGGTGCAGCAGCAGCCGCGCCATGCCGGTGTGGCTGCCCTCGGTGATGGCACGGTCGAGCTCCGCGACCGGAAACTCGGCGATCTCGTAGTGCAGGCCGGCCGCGTCGGCAGCATCCGGAGACAGCCCGACGCTGGCCAGCTCCGGATCGGTATATATGACGCGCGGCACCACCCGGTAGTCCGCCTTTTTCGGGAAGCGGAACACGAGGTTGGCCAGTGCGATGCCGGCCTGGTACTCGGCCATGTGGGTAAAGGCGTATGGACCACAGACATCGCCGATCGCGTAGATGTGGCGTCGCGAGGTGCGCATGCGGCGGTCCACCACGATCCCGGCCGGCGTGAACTCCACACCCGCCAGCTCCAGTCCGAGTCCCTGCAGGGCCGGCCGGCGCCCGGTCGCCACCAGGAGGCGCTCGCACTCCACGGTAGAGCCATCCCCGAACTGCAACTGGCGGCTGTCACCGTCACGCCGGACCGATTGCACCGGGCTGCCCGTGTGCAGGCGGATGCCCTCGGCTTCCAGCCTGCCTGCCAGCGCGGCGACCGGGACCGGGTCCATGCCGGGCAGGATGCGCTGCGCCGCCTCGATCAGCGTGACCTGGCTGCCGAAGCGCGCGAAGGCCTGGGCCAGCTCCACCCCGACGGGACCGCCGCCGAGGATGGCCAGCCTGGCCGGCAGCGCACGCCGCGTGAAGATGGTTTCGTTGGTGTCGTACCCGGCCTCTTCCAGCCCGGGCAGCGGCGGGATCAACGGGCAGGAACCGGTGGCGATCACAAAGCGCCGTGCCCGGAGTACGTCAGCGCCGACCGCCAGCCGGTCCGGCCCCGCGAACGTGGCCTTGCCGAACCGGACCTCGCAACCGTAGCTGCGAAAACGTTCCGGGTCGTCGAATGGCTGGATTTCCGCGATGATCGCCTGCACCCGGTCGATGGCCTGGCCGAAATCGACCGCGGGCACCCGGTCCAGCACCCCGGCCTGCACCCCCTGCCGCGCACTGTGCACCAGCTGCGCCAGGTGCAGCAGCGCCTTGCTCGGGACGCAGCCGCCGTGCAGGCAGTCGCCGCCAAGCAGGGGTTGCTGCTCGATCAGGCAGACCCGCAGTCCGCTCTGCGCGGCGACGCTGGCGACGACCAGGCCACCCGGCCCGCCACCGACGACGGCCAGGTCGAAGCGGCGCATCAGGCACCGCCCCGGTGCCGGCGCCAGCGCAGCAGGAGGTGCGAGACAAAGGCGATCGTGGCGACGATGGCGAGCGCCAGCAGCAGCTTGCGTACCACGTCCCCGCCGTTACCGGCCGCGGCTTCCCGCCCGGCATAGCCGAGGTAGGTATAGGCCGCCCCGCCCGGGGCCATGAACAGAAACGAGGTCAGGACGTACTGCACGAGCGGGATGCGGGTCAGGCCGAGTGCGTAATTCAGCAGGTTGAAGGGAAACAGCGGCACCAGGCGCACGAAGGCGATGAAGCGCCAGCCCTCCGTGTCGACGCCATCGATCAGCTGGCGCAGGCGCGTGCCGGCGCGCTGCGCCACCCAGTCCCGCGCCAGGTAGCGGGCGATCAGGAAGGCCAGGCTGGCCCCGATGGTGGCACCGGTGAGACTGTAGAGCGTGCCGAGCCAGGGCCCGAACAGCACCCCACCGGCGAGCGTGAACAGCACGCCCGGGAGAAAGAACACCGTCGCCACGCTGTAGGCGGCCATGAACGCCAGCGGGGCCAGCCAGCCCAGCTGGCCGACCCAGGTGGTCAGCGCCTCGACCGAGAGCCGGTCCCGGTAGTACAGCGCAATACCGATCCCGGCCAGCAGCAGCGCCAGGACCAGCCAGCGGCGCGCACGGGTCGTCATGCGCCCCGATCCCAGCGCCGGCGGTTGATGGCGTAGTCGGTGACCTTACCCTGGAACGGCAACAGCAACAGGCCAGCGAGCCGGGTACAGTGGGCCGGATCGCGCCAGGTGTCGATGCCGATGTGCATACCGGTGTGCCCTTCCTCGGGTTGCGCGCGGTAGGTTCCGCACAGGCGGTCCCAGCACGAGAGATTGAAACCGAAATTGGAGTTGGTCTCATGCTCGAGGTGTGAGTGATGCACCCGGTGCATGTCCGGCGTCACGATCACACCACGCAGCCAGCGATCCAGCGCCAGCGGCAGGCGCACGTTGCCGTGGTTGAACATCGAGGTGGCGTTGAGCAGCACCTCGAACAGCAGGACCGCCAGCACCGGTGGTCCGAGCACGAGAATGACCGCGAACTTGATGAGCATCGACAGGACGATCTCGAGCGGATGAAACCGTGCACCGGTGGTGACATCGATGTCGAGGTCGGCATGGTGAACCCGGTGCAGGCGCCAGAGCACCGGGACCGCGTGAAACAGTACGTGCTGCAGGTAGATCGCGGCATCCAGCGCCACCACACCGAGCAGCGTGGCCAGCCAGCCCGGCCAGTCCAGCTGTTGCAACAGCCCCCAGTGCCGCTCCGTCGCCACGGCGGCCATGCCGACGGCCGCGGCGGGAAACAGCAGGCGCAGCACGGCCGTGTTCAGGCTCACCAGCAGCAGGTTGTTGAGCCAGCGCGTGGTCCACGGCTGGGTGAGCGGCCGGCGCGGTGCCAGCCGTTCCCACAGGGCCATGAGCGCGAAGATCCCCAGGAACGCCCCGAGGCGCAGCGCGGGTTCGTGGTGCAGCAGCATGTCACCCATGGCGAAGCCGTTCGTCTCCTGCAGCGGGCCGGGAGGGTGTCGAGCGCGTGACGGCGGCGAGTGCCTCGCGCAGCACCCGGATATCGGCAGCGTCGCGTACCGCGTGCTCGCTCAGGTGGCGCCGCCAGCACCGTGCACCCGGCATGCCCCGGAACAGACCCAGCATGTGCCGGGTGATGTGTTTGAGCCGGGTGCCGGTACGCAGTTCCCGCTCGATATACGGCAGCATGCTTTCCACCACGTCGGTGCGCGACGGTACCGGGTGCGGATCGGCGAACAGCGCCCGGTCCACCCCGGCCAGCAGGCAGGGGTCATGATACACAGCGCGGCCGAGCATGACGCCATCCACGTGGCGGAGATGTTCCCGGGCGCTGTCCAGGCCGGTGATGCCGCCGTTGACCACGATGGCCAGCTCCGGGTAGCGTTGCTTGATGCCGCGCACCACGTCGTACCGCAGCGGCGGGATGGTGCGATTCTCCTTCGGGCTGAGTCCGTGCAGCCACGCCTTGCGGGCATGGATGATGAAGGTCCTGCAGCCGGCAGCGGCCACGGTTCCGACAAAGTGCGCAAGTTGCTCCGGATCCTCCTGGTGATCGATACCGATGCGGCACTTGACCGTGACCGGCACCGTGCTGGCGCCGCACATGGCCGCGACGCAGTCGGCGACCAGCTGCGGTGCGGCCATCAGGCAGGCGCCGAAGCGCCCGGATTGCACCCGGTCACTGGGACAGCCCACGTTCAGGTTGATCTCGTCGTAGCCGGCAGCGGCGCCGATGCGTGCACAGGCGGCCAGTTCCCGCGCGTCGCTGCCGCCCAGTTGCAGGGCCAGCGGGTGCTCGCACGCGTCGTACCGTAGCAGGCGTGCATCGCGGCCCTGTAAGATGGCACCGGTGGTGACCATCTCGGTGTACAGCCGGGTATGCCGGCTCAGCAGGCGCAGCAGATACCGGCAGTGCCGGTCGGTCCAGTCGAGCATGGGGGCAACGGCCATCCGGTGGCCGGCCGCTGCGGCGGCAGACTCAGCAAATCCGTTGTCTGGCCGATAGTTTTTCAGGTTGTCCACGGCTGGGTGATCCCGGTCACATCAACCCGAGGGGCGATGCGCTAGTCTGGCGTATGAGATTTGTCATGCAACTAACTGAATGAGCTGTATATTATCATGCTATCCAAGGAGATTGCCATGAACGGTATCCGCCTGACCCTGCTGGGTCTGATCCTGTCCCTGCCGCTCGCCCTGCCAGCGTCCGCGGACGAGCTGCTGGTCGACCGGGTGGCCGCCGGCGCTGCGGTACAGAGCCCGCAGCGGGGCGTGACCATGGATCAGGTACGCCAGCAGTTCGGGGCACCGGTGAAGGAATATCCGACCGTGTCCGTCAACGGCGGGCCGCACCGGCCGCCGATCACGCGCTGGGACTATAACGACTTCTCGGTGTTCTTCGAGAAAAATCGCGTCATTCATTCCGTCGTACACCACACCGCCGCCCGCTAAGCCCGGAATTCCGGAGTATCATAGCCGCCCTGTTCGGGCGGCTATGGATATTCCGGCGCGTGTTACTCCCTGAATTCGCTCCCCAGTCCGGGGTCATCCTCACCTGGCCGCACCGGTTCAGCGACTGGCAGTCGCGCCTGGCGGTGATCGAGCCGGTCTATGTGGAGATCGCGCGCGCCATCAGTGCACAGGAATCCCTGCTGGTGCTGGCCCGCGACAGCGGCCATCGCGCGCACATCCGCCAGCGACTGGCGAGCGCGGGGATCGACACCACCCGCATCCACTGCGCCTGCATCCCGACCAACGACACCTGGATCCGTGACTACGGCCCGCTCACCGTGGAGCGCGGCGGCCACCTGCAGCTGCTCGACTATACCTTCAACGCCTGGGGCGGGAAGTATGCCGCGAACCTCGACGACGCGGTGACCGCCGGTCTGGCCCGCGCCGGCTGGTTCGGCGACCTGCCCTGCCGGCGTCAGTCCCTGGTCCTGGAGGGCGGCAGCATCGATGTCGACGGAGACGGAACGCTGCTCACCACCAGCCGTTGCCTGCTGGCGCCGACGCGGAACCCGGGCCTGGGCAGGGCCGGACTGGAGGCACACTTCCGGCAGACACTCGGTGTGGAGCGGGTGCTCTGGATCGAGCACGGCGAGCTGGCCGGTGACGATACCGACGCGCATGTGGACATGCTGGCGCGCTTCTGCGACGCCGGGACCATTGCCTACAGCCAGTGCACCGATGCCGGTGACCGGCACTTTGCCCCGCTCTCCGCCATGGAACGGCAGCTGCGCGGTTTCCGTACCCGCGCGGGCGTTCCCTACCGTCTCGTGCCGTTGCCGATCCCGGCACCGGTGTACGACGCGGAGGGTCAGCGCCTGCCAGCCAGCTATGCCAATTTCCTCATCGTCAACGGTGCCGTGCTGCTGCCGGTGTACGACGATCCGGCCGATGCAGTCGCGCAACGGGCACTGGCCGGCTGCTTCCCGGCGCGCACCATCGTCGCAGTGCGCTGCCGGCCCCTGATCGAGCAATACGGCAGCCTGCATTGCGCTACAATGCAGCTCCCCGCCGGTGTACTGACGGCGCCAACCGCGGAACGGCCATGAACGCGCAGACACTCCGGGTCGCACTGGTGCAGCAGGCCTGCTCGGACGACCTGGAAAGCAACCTGAAAACCAGCATGGACGGCATCCGCACGGCCGCGGCGGACGGCGCGCAGCTGGTGCTGTTGCAGGAGCTGCATCGCAGCCGGTATTTCTGCCAGACCGAGGACACGGCCTGCTTCGACCTCGCCGAACCGGTGCCCGGCCCCACCACCCGGCAGCTCGGCGAACTGGCCGCGCAGCTGCAAGTGGTGATCGTGGCCTCGCTGTTCGAGCGGCGTGCCGCCGGGCTGTACCACAATACCGCGGTGGTGCTGGAACGGGACGGCTCGCTCGCCGGGCGCTACCGGAAAATGCACATCCCGGACGATCCCGCCTACTACGAGAAGTTCTATTTCACCCCCGGTGACCTGGGCTTCGAACCGGTTGCGACCTCGCTCGGCAGGCTCGGCGTGCTGGTCTGCTGGGACCAGTGGTATCCGGAAGCGGCCCGGCTCATGACGCTCGCCGGTGCCGACCTGCTGCTGTATCCGACCGCGATCGGCTGGGAGACCACCGACCCCGTAGTGGAACAGGCCCGTCAGCGTGATGCCTGGCTCACGATCCAGCGCAGTCACGCCATCAGCAACGGACTCCCGGTGCTGACCTGCAACCGTACCGGACTGGAACCGGACCCGTCCGGACGCACCGGTGGCATCCGCTTCTGGGGCAGCAGCGCGGTCTGCGGCGCCCAGGGGGAGGTCCTGGCCCAGGCGGACACGGACAGCACCACCACACTGGTGGTTGAGATCGACATGGATCGCACTGAACAGGTGCGCCGCAGCTGGCCCTTCCTGCGCGATCGCCGGGTCGATGCCTATGCCGACCTGGTCCGGCGGTACCGGGACTGAACCGGCCGGCCCGCCGTCCCGACGCCCCCACAGCAGGGAACCAGCCCATGATCCTGATCCTGAAACCGGATACCGACAAGGACAGCCCGGAATACCGTCAGCTGCTGGAATTCCTGCACAACCTGCACAACATCCAGGCGCGCGTGCACGACGAGCGGGGGACCCAGCAGGTGCTCACCGAAATCTACCTCGTCGGTGACACGGCCGCGCTGACGGTGGAGGAAATGTCGAGCCTGCCATGCGTGGAGCGGGTGGTGCGCATCTCGGAAGAGTACCGGGTACTGGGCCGCCACCACGACGACCGGCGTCCGACCTGGTTCGACTACAAGGGCGTGCGCTTCGGGCAGGACAGTCTCAACGTCTTTGCCGGCCTGTGCGCGGTCGACACACCGCAGCACGTCGAGATGATGATGCGGGCACTCCGGGAACACGGCCAGCAATGCACCCGCATGGGCGCCTACAAGCCGCGCACCAACCCGTATTCTTTCCAGGGCCTGGGCAAATCCTGCCTCCCCTGGGTGTTCGAACTGGCCGGCAAGTACGACATCAAGGTGATCGCGATGGAGGTCACGCACGACTCCCACGTGCGCGAGATCCACGAGGCACTGGAACTGACCGGCCACCCGACCGGCGTCATGCTGCAGATCGGCACCCGCAATACCCAGAACTTCGAGTTGCTGAAGTCCATCGGGCGTGAGCAGGAATTCCCGGTCCTGCTCAAGCGCGGCTTCGGCATCACGCTGGAGGAATCGCTGAATGCGGCCGAGTACCTCGCCAGCGAAGGCAACCGGCGCGTGGTGTTCGGCCTGCGCGGCATGAAGACCAACATGGGAGACCCGCACCGCAACTTCATCGATTTTGCCCACGTCCCGGTGGTACACCGGCTTACCCGCATGCCGGTCTGCATCGACCCCTCGCACTCGGTGGGATCACGGGATGCCGGCAGCGACGGGATCATGGACATCTTTCACGTCACGGCGCAGGGCGTGATTGCCGGCGCCAACATGGTACTGGTCGATTTCCACCCCAATCCCGGCAAGGCGCTGGTGGACGGTCCGCAGGCGTTACGTCTCGATGAGCTGGGTTACTTCCTGGAGGACGTACGCATCGCGCGCGCGGCGTGGGAGCAGCGGGTCGCACTGGCCGGCAAGTTCCACAACTGACACCCCGCGCGGGGCCACGCCGCCGGCCGGCTAGAACTCGTATTCCAGCAGCAGGCGTACCGTGCTGTTGGGTGTCTGCTTGCCGATCCCCTCGATCACGCCGGCCTCCCAGTGCAGGCGGCTGCCTGCGCCCAGGCGCAGATCGCCCAGCATCACCGGCCCCACGCCGACGATGCCCTGGGCATTGTAGTACTCCACGGCCGGCTCGAATGCCATCCGGTAGCGGAAGCGCAACTGCAGCGCGATGGCAGGCTCGGGTTCGTTGTCGATGTTGCTGCCGTATTCGTAGATGAAACGTGCATTCGCCGTGCCGGACCACCGCCCCCAGTCCCGTTCCAGCAACAGCGTGCCCGATACTTCCGTGACGTCGACGTCCCGGCTTCTCTCGACATCGAGCAGCAATCCCGCGTCGACCGGATACTCCCCCTGCTCGGTGATCTGCCAGAGCGCTTCCGCCTCGTACTTGCTGAGCGCCAGGCCCTGGCGGGCATTGCGCTCGGCGCTGAGGTACAGCTCGCCAAACCAGTGCTCGCCCAGTGCCTGTCCGTAGCCCAGCCGCCAGGTCTGGCGGTCGCTGGACACGGCGTTGTTGCCGTCCTCGAGCGAGGCGCGCAATTCGACCTCCCGTTCCATGGCCCGCACATAGGGATGGTAGACCTTGTCGATACCGGAGCCGTCGGCGTGTACCGTCCCGGCAGCGAGGCAGCACAGACAGCCGGCCAGCGGCACCGGACGGAGCAGACGGCGGGCGCACCCGGTCACGGGTGATCCCCGGCGCGCCGGCGGTAGCGGACGGCAATCAGGGCTGCGCACAGCAACAGGATTCCTCCCCCGAAATAACCGGCCGCCTGGAAGGCATCCGGCGTGGCCTCGTAGCCGATCATGGCATACAGCAACTGCCCGGTGACAGAGCGCTCCGCGATCAGCGCGGAACTGTCCCAGAGCGGCAGGCCGGCCGGCAGCCAGTCGGCCTGGGTGAGCAACAGGGTCGCCTGCGAAAGCAGCCCGGCGGCGACCAGGACGAGCAGCCCGGCCCCGACCCGGCGTGACCAGCGATCGTTCAGGGACACCAGCAGGTAGTACAGCAGCGCTCCCGCGCTGATGCCGATGCCGGCACCGATGCTCGTACCGATCAGCACGCTCATCAGCTGCGGCAGATTCATCACAAACCCGGACGCATAGATCAGTATCTCGCTGCCTTCGCGCGCGGTCGCCAGACCCACGGCGGCGGTCATGATGAGCTTCATGCCGATCCCGCTCTGCGTGCGCGCGCGGCCGCGCAGGATCAGCAGGCAGATGAACATGCCCAGCAGCAGGTAGATCAGCGCCTGCATGGCGGCATTGAGCACCTCCTGCCCGGCACCGTCCAGCCACGCCGTGATGGTGTCGAGGGAGCCGGCAATCACGATCGCGCCGGCCAGGCCGGCGGCCAGTGCCCCGCCGATCCAGTAGCGGCGGATGCCCAGCGCACCGGACAGCGCCGCCAGGATGCTGATCAGGAGCGCGGCCTCCAGCACCTCGCGCAGCACGATGATCACGGCGGTCAGCAGCATGCAGCGGGCCTCATCTGGCGATCACCCTGCCCTGTGCGCTCTTGGGGTGGAATTCACCGAAAAACGGGTACTCGCCGGGCGCCAGCGGTCCGATGAAGAGGATGCCGGGATGGTTGCCCATGATGACCTTTTCGCGATTGAGTTCGTAACTCTCGAATTCCTCCGGTGTCGGGTCGTGGTTGGTGACCTCCAGCCGGATGCGCGTATTGGCCGGGACACTGATCTCCGCCGGCCAGAACAGGTGATTGCGGATATCGAGCCGGACCACCGGTCTGTCCGCCAGCACCGGTGCAGCGGCCAGGCAGCCAAGCACGGGCAACAGGGCACGCAGCAGGCACAGGTTGCGCGGCTTCATGGCACTCTCTCCTGTGGCTGCATGATCAGGCCTGGCGCTGCTGCGGAAAGCGGACCGTCACGCGCAATCCCGTGGGAAACCCGGAGCGCGCCAGCGTCACGCTGGCCTGGTGCAGTGCGGCGATCTGGCGCACGATCGACAGGCCCAGCCCGCATCCCAGCACGCCGGAATCATGCTGATCGCCGCCCAGCCGGTAGAAGCGGTCGAAGATACGCTGCTGCTGTTGCTCGGGGATTCCCGGGCCCGAGTCCTCCACGACCAGCTGCACAGCGCTGTCATCGCATTCCACCCGCACCTGGATGTCGCCACCCTCCGGGGTGTACTTGCTGGCATTTTCCAGCAGGTTGTGCGTCAGTGTCAGCAGGGCAAAACTGTCGCCATCCAGCACGGCCGGACCGCCTTCCAGCGCGACCACCTGGTTGCGGGTATCGAACAGCGAGTAATGATCGGCGATGCACTGCTGCACCAGCTCATGCAGGTCGAAGCGGTGGAAGCGCGCCTGGTACTGGCCCGGCGTGATGCGGTTCAGCGCCAGCACCTGTTCGACCACCTTGCCCATCCGTTCCGTGGCCTGCGTGAGCATCTGCAGGTCGTGGTGATCCGGCGGCAGGTCCTGTGCCAGGTTGTGCAGGTGCACCTTCAGCACGCTGATCGGGGTGCGCAGTTCGTGCGCGGCATCGGACGCAAAGCGCTTCTCGCGTTCGAACGAGGCCTCCAGCCGCCGCAGCAGGTCATTGATCGAGTGGATCAGCCGGCGCAGTTCTCGCGGTTGCCGCTCGAGCGGCAACGCGCCGAGGTCGGATGCACGCTTGTTGTGCAGGCGCCGGGCGAGCTGGCGCAGGGGTGACAGTCCATAGCCGACGATCAGCCAGGTCAGCAGCCCGGTCACGGGCAGGCTGACGACCACCGGCAGGACGGATTTGAGGATGATGCCCTCGCCCAGTGCCAGGCGCCGGTCCTCGCGCTCGGTGGTCATGATCCAGCGTTCCCGTCCCGGCACCTTCCAGGCGTAGGTGCGCCAGCGG
Organism: uncultured Ectothiorhodospiraceae bacterium; assembly: GCA_964443845.1. Taxonomy (GTDB): domain Bacteria; phylum Pseudomonadota; class Gammaproteobacteria; order UBA9214; family UBA9214; genus UBA9214. Next base: position 40,069 of record CAYUFA010000005.1, on the reverse strand, counting down.
TACCTGTCGAAATTGCTGTATTCGTAGCCGGTCCGGAAAGGACTGAGCGGGGTGTCGGGTACATTGGCGGAACGCTGCTGCAGCACGCCATTCTCCCAGACCTGGAACCCGAACTGGTGCGTGGACGGTTCCACGCCACCCGGGTAGTCGTGACCGGCATCGTCCAGCAGGTGGGCTGCATCCGCGAGTTTCAGGTCAAAGAGCTGCTGGGCCTGTTGCATACTGGCGCGGTATCCGTGCAGTGCGGACACGAACACGATCAGAGTGATCGTTGCCAGCAGCACGACGACCAGGAAGATCCGGATCGAGTTCACGGTTTGCGGACCGTATAGCCGACACCGCGGATGGTCCTGATGAAGTCGGCGGAGATCTTGCGACGCAGGTGGTGAATATGCACCTCGATCGAATTGCTGCTGATTTCCTCTCCCCAGCTGTACAGCCTGGCCTCCAGGCTCTGCCGGGACTGGATGCGGCCGGGATTTTCCATCAGCGTCTTGAGCAGCATGAATTCCCGCCGCGGCAGATCGACCGGGCGGCCATCCACGCTGACCTCGTGCGTGTTCATGTCCAGCCGCACGGCGCCGACGACGAGCTCGCTGCTCTGCGCGCTGCTGATCCTGCGCTCCAGGGCACGCAGCCGGGCCAGCAGTTCCGGCATCTCGAACGGTTTCGCCATGTAGTCATCGGCACCAAGGTCCAGACCGGTAACCTTGTCGTCGGTGGTGTCGCGTGCCGTCAGTACCAGCACCAGTGGCCGGCCCGCGGCGCGGTGCAGCTGGCGGAGCACGTCCAGTCCGTCCATGTCCGGCAGACCGAGGTCCAGGATCACGATGTCCGGCACGTCGAACCGGCAGGCCTGCAGCGCGAGGTGCCCGCTGGTGACGTAGTTGACCGCAAAGCCGGCCCGGCGCAGCGCGTTCTGCAGCCCGTCGGCCAGCAACAGGTCGTCTTCCACGAGCAGTATGTGCATGATCCGGGCCCGGTCAGCGAGTGTCTGCGCGCCGGTCAACTTGCCGGCGGCCGTGGCATATTGCTGTCACCCGGGACTGTCCCCGCACGGCGCGATCCACCGGTCCGGACAGCAACGCATCGATGCGAACGAACAGCGACTCGGGGAAGCCAATATAGCATTCTTCGCGCCGGCGTCGCATCGCCTGCAGGATATGCCCCGCCACCACGCCCGGTTCCTCCAGGTTCATCCCGACGGTCCGGACCACCTCATACCCCTGTTGCGAATGGATCGCGCCGCGCACGGCCCGTGGCGCGACGCAGCTGAACCCGCTGCCGCCGAAGCTCGACCCGAAGTACAACAGGATACAGCCGGTGTCGGCGATCTGCAGGTCCTGACAATCATTTCCCGTATCAGTCCAGTGGAAGATGGCGGAATACGTCACCGTACAGCCGGTACATCATGTTGGCCATGTGCGCACTGGCCTGGCGATCGCCCCGGCCGCCGATGCGGTTCATCAGCGAACGGAAGAAATCCACGTGATCGATATCCGGTGATCCGTGCGAGGACAGGTAACTGAAGGCCTTGTACGGCAGGCTGAGGGCCGCGCGGATGGCGCCCGCCGCCTGCATGGCCAGTTGCACACTGGTGCTCTCGAGCACGTAGATCATGCCGAACAGGCCAACCGGGTTGCCGCGCTGCACCGTATCCCGGACGTAGGCCACCATGACTTCGGTAGCCGGCTGCGGTATTCCGTGGCGGGTCGGTGCCACAGACACGGATATCGTGCAGGATCCACTCCTGGTGCCCGCGTTCCTCGTGGATATACCGAGCGAGCGCCTCGCGCAGCCATTCCTGATGGGTGTCCATGCGGCTGCCGCAGGCCATCAGCAGCGGCACGGTATGGCGGACAGGGTGGTAGGCCTGTACCAGGAAGGCAACATAGGTCGCCAGCGAGATTTCCCCGCGGATACCGCGCCGGAGCTGTGGAATCGCGAGGAATTCTTCACGCGCGCTACGGGTGCCCGCCTGCAGCATGGTAAAGAATTCAGCCAAAACGTCACCTCCCTGCGGCCTGCAGGCCGGCGTCGGAACGGACCGGGGCCAGCAGCGCCCCTGCCCCCGCCGGCAAACGTGGTGCAGGCTTGCGCGCTGTGCATGCAGCCAGTCTCGTGCTGGTCCACTGGCAGTATCCGCAGGCAACCTTAGCGCTGTCTTAACAGGGCGCCGCCACGGACAACCTCGCGTCCGGCGCCTGCGTGCAGCATCCGGGGGGGGTGCCTCGGCAGCTGCCGGATGGCCACCCGCGGGGCGGCTCCGCCACCGGCTCCGGGTCCGCTATACTGGTGCGTGTCATCGGCAGTGGGAGGGAAACGCGATGGTGTGGTTACGGGTGTGTCTGCTGGTTCTGCCGGTCCTGTTGCTGCCGGGTACGGCCACTGCCGGTTCGCCGACGGGTTCCCACGCGGTGCAGACACCCTACACGCCACAACAGGTGGTGTTTGATTTCTATCTGGACGACCCGGCGAAGATCAACGGCGCGCTGTACTGGATCCGCGCACTCATCAACCCGTTGCTGGACGATCCCTATGGCTATGCCCCGGAAATGCTGGACATCAAGGTGGTCGTGCACGGCACCGAGATCGTGACCCTGGCCCGCAGGAACGAGGCCAGGTACCGGGACGCGGTGCAGCGCATGCGTTACTACGACTCCCTCGGCGTGCAGTTCAAGGTGTGCGGACTGGCTGCCCGGGACTACGGCTATACCACCACCGATTTCCAGGATTTCGTTGAAGTGGTGCCCTCCGCCATCACCGAACTGGCCCACTGGCAGCTGCAGGGCTATGCCCTGATCACCCCGGTCGTGCCGGAGAAGAAATACTCGATCGAGGAGATCCGCTAGCCGCGCGGGCAGAGCGGCCGGTGCAGAGGTTCTAGCGGTCGAGCTTCATCAGCAGCGTCGGCAGCAGCAGGAAATCCGCCACCAGCGCAAAGGCGATGGTGATTGCCGTCAGCAGGCCCATGTCGGCATTCACCTTGAACCCGGAATGTGTAAGGACCAGGAAGCCCGCGATCAGCACCAGCGAGGTCACCAGCATGGCGCTACCCACCGTGTGGAAGGCATAACGCACCGCGCTCTGCGGGTCGAGGCCCTGCTCGCGGCGCGCGCGCAGGTACTTGCTCAGGAAGTGCACGGTGTCGTCGACCACGATACCCAGGGTCATGCCCGCGACGACCGACAGGCCGAGTCCGACCTGGCCGGACAGCAGCCCCCACAGGCCGAAGCCCATGGCCGCGGGCACGAGGTTCGGCACCAGGCTGATCATGCCGATCTTGAAGGAGCGCAGGGCGGCCACCAGCACGATCGAGATCAGCACCAGCGCGACGGTGGTACTGGTCAGCATGCTGCGGATATTGCGCTGGCCGATATAGGCGAACATGATCGCCGAGCTGGCCCCGCCCGAGCGCATGTGCGGGGCATGCTCCTTCAGCCACTGCTGCGCGCGCTTCTCGATCCCCAGCAGCTCGTTGCTGGAAACGTTCTCCAGGGACACGATCAGCCGCGTCGCCGACTTGCTGATATCGATCTGGTTGTTGAGGTCCAGCCCGTATGGCAGCGACATCTCGTACAGCAGCAGGTACTGCGCCGCGAGCGCGCGGTCGTCCGGCAGCCGGTACATGGCAGGATCATCGCCGTGCATGTTCATGTTCAGCCGGCGCATGATGTCGGTGATGCTGTTGACGTGCAGTACGTGCGGCTGCTTCCGGTACCACTCGGCAAAGCGGTCGACGTCGTGCAGGAAGGCGGGATCGTTGACACCCCCGCTCACCCCGCTGCCGAGTGAATACTCGATGGTGTAGATGCCGGTCAGGCGGGTCGTGGCAAAATCGGTGTCGTTGCGGAACGGGATGCTGGTGTCGAAGTACTTGATGTACTCGTCGTTCAGCTCGTTGCGCGGAATGAAGGCGATCAGGGTGAGCACGACAATGGTCATTCCCCAGAGCACGGGATTGCGGTACTTCACCACCAGGTCCGCGAAGCGGTCCATGTAGCGGGTCTTCACGGCCGCTTCGTGCCGCTGCCGCACCGGCAGCAGGGAAGCCAGTGCCGGCAGCAGGGTGACCGACAGCAGGTAGGCGACGGTCACGCCGATGGCGACGATGTTGCCGAGGTCGCGGAACGGCGGGGCGTCGCTGAAATTCATGCTCAGGAAGCCGATCACCGTGGTCAGCGAGGTGAGAAACACCGGCTGCATGTTGATGCGCATGCTCTCCACCACCGCGGCACGCTGGCCCTTGCCCATGCCCATCGCGTGCAGCATGGTGGCGAAGATGTGCACACAGTCCGCCACCGCCAGCGTCAGGATGATCGGCGGCGACGAGGCGGAGGGAGGTGTCAGGGCCATCCCGAGCCAGCCCGCGATCCCCATCGCGCCGACGATGCTCAGGACGATGACCAGGAACGTCACCAGCATGGCGGTGAGGGAGCGCAGCATCAGCACCAGGGTCAGCAGCACGACGCCGAACATGACCGGTACCAGGGTGCGCTGGTCCTTTACGATGACCTCCTCGAAGGTATTGTTCATGATCACCATGCCGGTGAGATGCACGTCCAGGTTCGGGTCGCGCGCCTCGACCTCCCCGGCCAGCTTGCGGGCAAAGGCGGTGATCTGTGCGATCTCCTGGCCCGTGCCGTGATCCGGCAGCTGGATGGTGACGTTGACGCCGGTCACATCGGCATCCGGCGAGATCAGGCGGTGCAGCAACAACGGCTCGTGGACCGCGATCCTGCGCAGCTTCTCCAGCTGCGCCGCGTCGAGGTGTTCCGGATCGCGCACCAGGTCCTGGACGATGAGATCATCGCCTTCGCCGCGGGTGTACTGGAAATTGGTGATGGAGTCGACGCGCAGCGAATACGGCATCTGCCAGCATTGTTTAGTCAGCCACACCAGGGTGGCGAGCGTCTGGCGGGTGAACACCTTGCCGTCTCCGGGCGCAATGGCGAACAGCACGTTGTCCGTCTTGCTGTAGGTGTTCTGCAGCTGTTCGAAAGCCTGCAGCTGCGGATTGTCCTTGCTGAAGAACACCCGGTAATCGGTCTTCATCGTAAGCAGGTGCATTCCGCTGCCCGCCAGGGCCGTCAGCAGCAGGCAGAGGACGATGACCGGGTAGCGCCAGCGCAGGATCCACTCGGCATAGGATTTGACCATGTACGCTCCTTGGCTGTTTTTTCCTTGTTGTGCAGGGCACATGTGACCGGAATCCGGCCGGCGTGAAGGTGGCGGTCGTGCGCGGATAACCCTGCTCACCCCAGAACGAGTACGGCATCATACCGTAAGACTTCCCGCAGCATGCAATCGGAAAAGGACGATTCCAGCGCCCGTGCGGCGGCATCCGCCGCGTTGGCCGGCCGTGCGGGAGACCGGTTCCCGGCTCTGTTGCGGCGAGCCCGGCGACGCGCAATCCGTGGCGCAGAGTATGTGATAATGGTGGCCTGAACCGGAACGTCACCGCAGGAATCGCATGGCACACCCGCAACAGACCGGACCGGCACCGGCCAGTCCGCTGCACCCCCCACTCCCCGGGCCCGGCCGCACGCTGCCCTGGGAGGGGCTGCGTGGTGACAGCCTCGCGCTGGCCATTGCCGGGCTGCTGCGCAACGACCTGCCCGGCCCGCTGGTGGTGATCGCCCCGGACATGCAGGTGGCCGAACAGCTGCAGGAACAGGTGGCCTTCTTCGCCGCCCCCGACGGGTTCAGCGCGATCACCTTCCCGGACTGGGAATCGCTTCCCTACGACGTGTTTTCCCCGCACCAGGACATCGTGTCCGAGCGCCTCGCCACCCTGTACCGCCTGCCGCAGCTGGACAGCGGGCTGCTGGTGGTTGCCGCCCCGACCCTGATGCAGCGCCTGCCGCCTGCCGATTTCATCGTGCGCTACAGCCTGCTGCTGACCCGCGGGGAACGCATGGACCTGGAGGAGATGCGCCAGCGGCTGGACCACGCCGGCTACCGCTGCGTTGCCCAGGTCATGGAGCACGGCGAGTTCGCGGTGCGCGGCGCCCTGCTCGACCTGTATCCGATGGGCAGCCCCGTGCCGTTGCGCATCGACCTGCTGGACGACGAGATCGAGTCCATCCGCAGCTTCGACCCGGAAACACAGCTTTCGCTGCAGCCGCAGGAGGAAATCCGCCTGTTGCCCGCGCGCGAGTTTCCGCTGGATGACGCCGCGATACGTCGCTTCCGGCAGGTGTTCCGGGCCAGCTTCGAGGGCGATCCGCAGGCCTGCCCGGTCTACCGGGACGTCAGCCAGGGCCTGACACCGGCCGGGGTCGAATACTACCTGCCACTGTTTTTCGAGCACACCGCGACGCTGTTCGATTACCTGCCCCCGGACAGCATTCTGTTGCTGCTGGACGGGGCCGGAACGGCCTGCGCGACGTTCGAGCAGCAGCTGTACGAGCGCTACGAGGCGCGCCGGCACGATCGCGAGCGCCCCATCCTGGCGCCGCAGCAACTGTACCTGCCGGTGACCGAACTGGAACAGCGCTACAGCGGCTGTGCGCGCATCGAGGTGGACCGGTTCCGGTCGGTGCAGACGACACCGGCCACGGTGGACTTCGCCACCCGTCTCCCGGGTGACGTGCGCATCCAGCCCCGTGCCGAGGAACCGGCGCGCGCCCTGCGCACCTTTGTCGACCGGTTTCCCGGCCGCATCCTGCTGACGGCGGACTCGATCGGACGCCGCGAGACCCTGCACGAACAGCTCGGTGGCCTGGGACTGCAACCGGTCACGGTCGCGGACTGGCATGCCTTCCTGGCGAGCCCGGCGCCACTGGCCATCTCCGTGGCACCGCTGGAAAGCGGCTTCGTCCTCGACCAGCCTGCCCTGGCGGTCCTCCCCGAAACCCTGCTGTTCGGGGAGCGGGCACGCCAGACCCGGCGCCGCAAACCCGCCCGCGACCCGGCCAGTATCGTGCGCAATCTGGCGGACCTGGAAATCAACGCCCCGGTCGTGCACGAAGAGCATGGTGTCGGACGCTACCTCGGACTGGAAACCCTGCACGCCGGCGGGATCGAAAACGAATACCTGGCCCTGGCCTACGCCGGTGGCGACAAGCTGTATGTCCCGGTGGGCTCACTGGCGCTGATCAGCCGGTATACCGGGGCGGCGCCGGAAAATGCCCCCCTGCACAAACTGGGCAGTGATCAGTGGGAACGGGCCCGGCGCAAGGCGGCACAGCGCATTCGCGACGTGGCCGCGGAACTGCTGGACATCTATGCCCGCCGTGCCGCCCGCGCGGGGCATGCGTGCAGCGCGCCGCAGGAGGACTATGCCGGATTTGCCGCCGCCTTTCCGTTCGAGGAAACCCCGGACCAGGAACGGACCATCACCCAGGTACTGGAGGACATGCAGTCACCGGTACCGATGGACCGGCTGGTATGCGGCGACGTCGGCTTCGGCAAGACCGAGGTCGCCATGCGTGCTGCGTTCCTGGCCGTGCAGGACGGGCATCAGGTGGCCCTGCTGGTGCCCACCACCCTGCTGGCCCAGCAGCACTACCAGAACTTCCTGGACCGGTTTGCCGGCTGGCCGGTGCGCATCGAGCTGCTGTCACGCTTTCGCACCGGCAAGCAGCAGGAAGTCGTGCTGCAGGGTCTGCGCGACGGCACGGTCGATATCGTGGTCGGCACCCACAAGCTGTTGCAGCCGACCGTGCGCTTCAATAACCTCGGCCTGCTCATACTCGATGAGGAACACCGTTTCGGGGTGCGCCAGAAGGAGACGATCAAGCAGCTGCGTGCCGAGATCGATGTGCTCACCCTGACCGCGACCCCCATCCCGCGCACCCTCAACCTGTCCCTGTCCGGCCTGCGCGACCTGTCCATCATCGGCACCCCGCCGCCGCACCGGCTGGCGATCAAGACCTTCGTCTGCGAATGGGACAAGGGCATCATCCGCGAGGCGATCCTGCGCGAGATCAAGCGCGGTGGCCAGGTCTATTTCCTGCACAACGAGGTGGACAGCATCGAGGCGATCGCCCGGGACCTCGAACAGACCGTGCCGGAAGCGCACATCGCCATTGCCCATGGCCAGATGCGCGAACGCGATCTCGAGCAGATCATGCTGGATTTCTACCACCGCCGCTTCAACGTGCTGGTATGCAGCACCATCATCGAGAGCGGCATCGACGTGCCGACCGCGAACACGATCCTCATCCACCGCGCCGACCGGCTCGGCCTGGCGCAGTTGCACCAGTTGCGCGGACGGGTCGGGCGCTCGCATCACCGCGCCTACGCCTATCTCATCATCCCGCCGCGCCGCACCCTGTCGGCCGACGCGGAAAAACGCCTCGCCGCGATCGAGGCGATGGAAGACCTGGGCGCGGGCTTCACGCTGGCCACGCACGACCTGGAGATCCGCGGCGCCGGTGAACTGCTCGGGGAAGACCAGAGTGGCCAGATCCACGAAATCGGCTTTACGCTCTACAACGACCTGCTGGAGCGCGCGGTACAGGCGCTGCGGGAAGGCCGTACCCCGGAACTGGACCAGCCGTTGCATCAGGGGCCGGAAGTCGACCTGATGCTGCCCGCCCTGATTCCGGACGACTACCTCGACGACGTGCACACCCGCCTGGTGCTGTACAAGCGGATTGCCGGCGCGGCCGGCCCGCAGGAACTCGATGACCTGCAGGTGGAGATGATCGACCGGTTCGGTCTGTTGCCCGGGCCGGCAAAGAACCTGTTCCGCGTCACGGCACTGAAACTGCGGGCCGCGCCGCTCGGCGTGCGCAAGATCGAACTGGGCAGCCGCGAGGGCCGCATCGTGTTCGTCGACCAGCCGTCCATCAATGCCGAACGTCTCATCGAACTGATCCAGACGCGGCCGGACCAGTACCGGCTGGATGGCGGCAACAAACTGCGGCTGTACGGGGATTTCGAGACAGAACAGGTCCGTTTTGATACAGTCGCCCGCATCCTGGACCTGCTCGCACCGGACTGAAACCGCCATGCCGCACCGCTCCCTGTACCGCCTGCTCTACCCGCTGCTCGCCGCCGGCCTGCTGTGGCTGGCACCCGCCCGTGCGGATGCCCCGCACCTGTATGACGTCGAGGTCATCGTGTTCAGCCAGGACGGAGACGCGGATGGCGAACAACTGGCCGTGCCGGACACCGGGACCCTGCGGGCCCGCGGGGCGTTCCCGGCCGGCGAGTTCACCCAACTGTCTCCGGACGCCTACACGCTGACCCGCTTCCGCAACGCGCTGGCCTCGACACGCGGCTACCACGTGCTGTTCCACCGCGCCTGGCGCCAGGCCGCCTACGACCGGCAGCACGCGGTGGATTATCCGGTACACTCGATGTCCGGCGGCGGCGACAGTGTCGAGGGCACGGTGACACTGATCCGGGAACGCTTCCTGCACCTCGACATCGACCTGATGCTGCATTCCCCTGCGACCGCCGGTGCGGGCGGCCCCGGCGCCGCCCCCGTCTATCGCCTGACCGAGAACCGCCGCATCCACAGCAGCGAGATCCAGTACTTCGACCACCCGCGCTTCGGCGTCATTGCCCGCGTGACCCCGGTGGCCGAGACGGAGACCCCGGAGACGACCGATGCGCCGGACGACAACACCTCGGCCGAGGGGGATGCGGCACCGGCGACCGAGGACGAACCCGCGCCGGCAGAAGCGCCGCCGGTGCAATCCGGCGGCGACGGGCGGGATACGACCACCCGGGCACAGCCGGATCGCCACGCCCGTTGAGCGCCGTACGCGTGCTGTGCTGCTGGCCCGGGTCAGCAGCAAGGATGCCGAAACCGTGGTCAGCGCGCTGAGCCGGCCGGCCCGCAAGTTTGCGAAAAATTCATATTCGGCGCAAATCCAGGCAGCAGTCACTGACGGCTTCGACCGGCGGGGTCAGTGCGCCTGGTAACTCACCAGGCGCGACTTCCTCGACCACGAACCGTTCTGCGATGCGCCGGCGAGCCTCTTCGATACTTTCGGGCAGGCCGTCGTACGCGTGACCTTCGGGCTGCCAGTCGTGCAGGCTGCAGCGTACCCCGGCCCCGCCGCCGGACGGCAGCAGGATCAGCACGATCGGCGTCTGCGCACCCAGTCCGGGGTGTAACCCGATCCACGGCACGAATGCCCGATAGCGCAGACCCGAGATCGACAGGGGTCCGGATTCATCCCGCTCCCTGCGCATCGGTACGCGGAAACCGTTCGCAAGCAGTTGCCAGTCGTCGAGATCGATCTCCTTCCCCCCCACGGGTCGCAGCGTAATTTGCAGCCGCAGCGTGCTCGCATCGACCAGTCGTGAGCCACCCGCCTGCTCCGTGGCATCACCGAGCAGCGGCCAGAACTCGCCTGCGAAATCAACATCGAGACGGCAGCCAGCGAACTCGACATCGCCGACATGCCGCCAGTGGTCGGTACACAGCCGCGCGGTGATCGGCGCACCGAGACCGAAGCCGGCCGCAACGAGGTCGTCGAACACCGCGCGCAGGTCGCGCAACTGGTAGTACGGCAGCGCGAAACAGTCGTGCAGCTCGTTGCCCCAGTCGATCAACGGCTGGTGCGTATCCCGCATGGCAAGCATCGCCGCAATCGCACGCAGCAGTGCCGCGATCGCGGCCGCGGATTCGGCATCCATCGCCATGCGAAACGCGCGGAATTCGACCAGGCCGAGACGGCCGCGACCGGGCAGGTACGGATTCCAGAGCTTCTCGATATTGATCTCGCTGCGATGCGCATTGCCCGAGGTGTCGACCATGAACGGACTCAGGCTCCTCCAGATAAACTCCGGTTGCGGCGCAGCAGTCGCATTCAGGTGTCGCAGTGTGACCTTCAGTTCGCTGAAGGATTCGCGCACGTTTTCGTCACTGCGCGGCGACTGGCTGTAGCTGCCGACGTACTCCGGTGCGAACCAGTACGACAGCGACGGGTGGTGATTCAGGTAAGCCACGAGGTGTGACAGCAGATGCGGCGACACGAAAAAAGGGCTCCGCTCCGGTCTGGGACCACCGAGCGTGAACTGGCCACCACCGCCACTTTCCGAAATATTGCCGTTGTAGTTCAGCCGGTACGGCGCCAGTCCTGCGTGCCGGGCGATCGTATAAAGTGTGCGGCTGAACGCGAGAAATTCCCCCACCGTGGCCGCGGGTGCGGCGTTGACCTCGACCACCGCCGGATCGGGCGTCAGCGTCATCCAGGCGACGCTCGCATCCACCGGTGGCGGGAAGCCGCGCCACACCAGGCGAGTTACACCGCTTGCGCGCGCTGCGCTTGCGACCCGGCGCAGAAACGCGCGGAACAGACCGACATCGCCAAAGCCGGGCAGCTCGATACACGGCTGCAGGCTGTCATCCGGGCCGGTCGGTGCACATCCGATCGCGACCAGGTAGCTGCCTTCTGCAGCGAGATCGTCGACTATACCCTCGGGTGGAATCGCGCGTGACTGCACCGGCACCCGCGCAAAACGACGATCAGCGGCCGGGTCCGTCATCGGAGGTTGCGAATCCGTTCTGAACAGCACGCGCAGCCTGGAGTCGCGGTTATCATCGCCTGCAGCGTGAAAGCCCGCGGCGGTCCAGCCGTCGCGATCGAGCGCATGCGTGAGCGCACGCCAGAACCTCTCGAGTTCGGCGGCGTCACACGCACAGGCCGTGTCGAGCGGATCCTGTGGCAATCCGTCCGCGAGCGCAACACCGTCGCGGCGCCGGTACAGACCCAGACTCCAGCGCGGCCGGGGCTCATTGGCGTACTGGCGTCCGAACGTGCGCAGAATGATCGCGCCCGGACTGGTTTCGCACAGGCGCTTGATAATACGGCACGCGTAGGCCTGCTTGGCTGCGCCGAGCGCCTCGCAGAGCCATTCGTGCGCTTCAGAGAACCGGTTCGTGAACGTGGGTTCGGCACCGACCCAGATGTCCAGGCCACCGGCCGCGACCGCATCATCATGCGCACGAATCGCTGCGTCGAAGCTGTCGTTGCAGGACTTCACGGCCGCAGTGTTTATCAAATTCCTGCCGCTGTCAAAATGCATGCGTATATTACCGGAACTGCAACTTGAGCGGCGTCGTCAACGAGTGGCCGGTGTTGCTATAATATCGGAACCATGCGCGAGATCCAGATCCATCACCTGACCCGCTACAGCTATGCGGAAACCGTAAACCTGCTGCCGCACACGCTGCACCTGCGGCCGCGCGACGGGCACGACATCCGCGTACAGTCATCCCGACTCGTGATCACACCGATGTTCGAAATCGACTGGAAGCGCGATGTGTACGGCAACTCGGTCGCACTGGCGCGCTTCCTGGAGACCGCCGCTGAACTGTCGATCACCAGCGACATCGTGGTCGAGAACTACATCGCCACCACGCCGGACTTCGCGATTGAGGATTACGCGCGTTCCTTCCCGTTCGACTACGACCCGGCGGAGCGTATCGATCTCGCCCCGTACCAGGCCCTGAACTTCCCGCAGGACAAGCAGGCGCTGAAAGACTGGCTCGCAGACAATTGCAACCCGGCGACCAGAACCGACACGATCGGGATGCTGACCGCGCTGAACGCGCACATCGCGGACACGTTCGAATACATCATTCGCGAAGAACCCGGCGTGCAGTCACCCGTGCAAACACTGGCCTGGGGCAAGGGCTCGTGCCGTGACTTCGCGACGCTGTTCATTGAAGCCTGCAGGATATGCGGACTCGCAAGCCGCTTCATCAGCGGCTACGTGCTGAACGATGCAGTACCGGATGGCCATACCGCGACCCACGCGTGGGCCGAGGTGTACCTGCCGGGCTCCGGCTGGCGCGGTTTCGACCCGACCGGCGGCCAGTACGTCAGCAGCGATCACATTGCGGTCGCGGTGCACCGCCACCCGGAAGCGATACCGCCGGTTGCGGGCTCGTTCATAGGCACGCAGGACGCGAACCCGAATCTGTATGTGGAAGTGCGCGTCGCACCTGTTGCGTCCTGACCTGCCGAACAACCGGGGCAGCACGTCATGCCGCGGCCGGGGTGGCACGGGCCCGGGCCATGCTTGTCTTCAGGTTCTGCTCGATTGCTGCCATTTCGATCGGCCCGGGCCCGCGTCCGGCGGCGGCATTCGCACTGACCGCGCACAGCCCGTGGCACAGCCCGAGCGCGCGCAACGGGCTGCCTCCGGCATGCCAGTCATCCCGGCCGAAACGATGGGGCCGGACACCAGGGACGTTCGCCATCCCCGGCGGCGGCGCCTGCCCGCCGGAGAGGTTCGCCATGCACGCCCAAAATGCTTACAATATGCGGCTCAAGGTCACCTGACGGACCCCGTTTCTTTGATCCACCACGAACTCTGCCCATGAATCACCTCCTGCCTCTCCCCCTCTGGGTCCATGAATACTTGGCCGATACCATTTCTTTTGTTGTGAGTACCGGTCTTGTCGCCGGTTACTACCTGTTTCTGCGCCGGCAGGCCGTGGTCGACCCGACGTATTCGATTCATTCCGTAAACGCCATTGCCCGCAGGCTCTGGGTCGAGAACGTAATGACCAACAGCGGGTTCGAGCTGGTGGCGGTACAGAGCATGCGTAATTTCATCATGGTGTGTATCGCGATGGCCTCTACGGCTTCGGTGCTCATCATCGGCACCCTCACCTTGTCGGGCCAGGCTCAGAACATCACGCGCAGCTGGCACATGCTCACTCTGCTCGGCTCGCATTCCGCGGGCTTGTGGATATTCAAGGTGCTGCTCCTGCTGGTGGATTTCATCGTCGCTTTCTTTTCCTACGCGATGGCAATGCGCCTCGCGACCCACGTGCTGTTCATGTTCAATGTGCCGCAATCCGCCTACTGTAAATACGATGAACTGAAGCCCGCCTGCGTGAGCAACCGCCTGATTCGGGCCGGCAACTTCATCACCGTCGGCATGCGGGCGTTTCTGTTCGCCGTGCCCATGGTGTTCTGGTTGTTCGGACCGCTGTTCCTGTTTTTCTCCACCGTGGGGCTCGTGATCACCCTGTATCGTCTCGATCGCAGCGAGACGGCGGACAGCCTGTTGTTTCTGCGCGTGTCAACGGGTGATATTGCCGACGTGTAGCAGTGCGGGTGTCAGCGAAAGATCGGGTCAGACACCATGGATCCGCCGCAATACCGGCGTATCATCCCGCTGTCGTGATGGCCTGCGCCAGGATGGCACGGACCCGGTCCATGCCCGTCTTCAGGTTCTGCTCGATTTCCGCCATTTCGATCGGGCCGGGCCCGCGTCCGGCGGCGGCATTCGCACTGACCGCACACACCCCGTAGCACAGCCCGAGCTCGCGCGCGAGCGCCGCCTCCGGCATGCCGGTCATCCCGACCAGGTCGCAGCCGTCCCGTTCCATGCGATCGATCTCCGCGGCGGTTTCCAGGCGTGGCCCCTGGGTGGCCCCGTAGGTGCCCGCCGTACGGACCTCCACGCCGGCCTGCTGTGCGCTGCGGATCAGCAGTTCCCGCAGCTCACGGCAGTAGGGTTCGGTGAAATCGACATGCGTCACTGCGCTGAGGTCGGATTCGAAAAAGGTGTGCGAACGTGACCAGGTATAGTCGATGAGCTGGTCCGGAATCACCACGCCGGCCGGCGCAATCCCCGCATCAACACTGCCTACCGCACACACCGCGATGATGCGCTGGATGCCCGCCTGCTGCAGCGCCCACAGGTTGGCACGGTAATTCACCATGTGGGGAGGGATGGTGTGACCATAGCCGTGCCGGGCCAGGAAGATCACCTCCCTGCCATGCAGGATGCCATAGGTCAGCGCACCGGAGGGTTCGCCGTACGGGGTATGCATGACCTCGCGGCGTTCGATCTGCAGGTCGTCCAGCCGGGTCAGTCCGGTACCGCCGATGATCGCCAGTGTTGCCATGGGGTGTCCTGTGAAAGTGCCGGGAGGTGCGGGAATCGCGTGCGTCAGGGTCAGTGACCGCCGCCCAGCGCGTAGATGCCGTTCAGGTTGCGCAGGTAGCCCTTGTAGTCCATGCCGAAGCCGAACACGTAGCGGTCGTCGACCTCGAGACCGACGAAGTCCGCCTCGACCGCGGGTGCGCGGCCCGCGTGCCGCTTGCGGATCAGTACCGCGGTGTAGACCCGTTCCGCACCCTGTGCGCGGCAGTAGCGGATCACGTCCGCCAGCGTGTTGCCTTCATCGAGGATGTCATCCACCACCAGGACGGTGCGGCCGTGCAGGGATATCCCCGGCTCGGACACCCATTCAACCTCCCGTCCGCTGGTTTCGCCGCGGTAGCGCGTGGCATGCAGATAGTCGCTTTCCAGCGGAAACGCGAGCCGTGTCATGAGGTGCCCGGTCGGAATGATGCCGCCGGTCAGCACGCACAGCACGACCGGCAGCCGGTCCGCCATGGCCGCCGTGATCGCCTGTGCCATCCGGTCCAGTGCCGCGTGGATCGCGTCCGGCCCGTGCAGCTCGACGGCCTCGGCACGGATCCGTTTCAGCGCCGCCTGTGTCAGTGCCATACTCCTGGTTCCTCGCATTCCCCTGCAGCCGGCTGCGGGAGGTGTCTGCGCAACGCCATGCCGCGCTGGCAACAACCCCGGGACCGGCATTATTGCAGATCCAGTTCCGGTGTCTCCTCATAGCCGCGCACGGCGGCAACCGCCTGCTCCCAGCGCGGATCGCGGTGCAGCGATTCCCAGTCGACCGCATGCCGGCCGTGCATGCGCGCCAGCCGCATTCCGAGCACCGGGTCGACGGGGTCGCGCAGTGCCTCCACGACCTGCACGGCCGCATCCCGGTCGTTGCAGACCAGCACCATATCACAGCCCGCCTCGAGCGCGGCATGGGCACGTGCATCGGGTTCCCCCGCGCCGGCCGCGCCGCCCATGCTGAGGTCGTCACTGAACACCAGCCCCTGGAAACCCAGTTGTCCGCGCAGGATGGCGCGGATCCAGCGGGCGGAAAAACCGGCCGCCTGTGCATCCACCCCGGGATAGGCCACGTGTGCCATCATCACCGCGGCCAGCCCCGCGTCGATCATGCGCCGGAACGGCACCAGGTCCCATTGTTCGAGGTCCGCCAGGCTGCGCTCGTCCACCGGCAGGTCGACGTGCGAGTCGGCCAGCACCGCGCCGTGGCCGGGGAAATGCTTGCCGGTGGCCGCCATGCCGGCCTCGTGCATGCCGGCCTGATAGGCCACCGCGAGTTCGGCAACCACCTCCGGGCGCTGGTGCAGGGCGCGGTTGCCGATCACGCCGGAGACCCCGTGATCGAGATCCAGCACCGGCGCAAAACTGATATCCACGTCCAGCGCACGCAACTCGGTCGCCATCAGCCACCCGGTCACCCGGGCGAGGTGCCGCGCCCGCGCCCCGTCCTGGTCGTGGATGCGTCCCAGGCACGCCACCGGCGGCAAGCGTGTGAACCCCTCGCGAAAGCGTTGCACGCGCCCGCCTTCCTGGTCGACGGCAACGATCAGGTGCGGATCGCGCAGCGCGTGCATGGCGCGGACGAGTGCACGCAGCTGGCGCGGTGACTCGTAGTTGCGGGTAAACAGGATCACGCCGCCGGTGGCCGGGTGGGACAGCACTTCCCGGTCCTCGGCGCACAGCTCGCAACCGGCGATATCCAGCATGACGGGTCCCAGTGTCACTCGTTGCTCCCTTTCTCCGTTACCGGCCGACGCTCCAGGCGGTCGCGCAGGCGGTCTCCCAGCAGGTTCACGGCCAGTACCACGGCCAGGATCGACAGCCCGGGCGCCAGTACCATGTGGGGTGCGACCAGCATGTAGCGGGTACCGTCCCGGATCATCGCCCCCCAGGAGGCCGCCGGTGGCTGCACCCCGAGTCCCAGGAAGGACAGGCCAGCCTCGGCGATCACGACCGAGGCCACCCCGAACGTGGCCTCGACGATCAGGGCACCGGACATCAGGGGCAACAGGTGGTGGCGCAGGGTATACCACTGGCTGCTGCCCAGTGCCCGGGCGGCCTGGATGTGCTCGCGCTGCTTGAGAGAGAGCACCTGGGCCCGCGCCAGCCGCGCATAGCCTACCCAGCCCACGACCGTCAGCGCAATGACCACGTTGTCGATACCGGGTCCGAGCAACCCGGCCAGGGCGATCGCCAGCAGGATGCCGGGAAAGGCCAGGAACAGATCGATCACCTGCGTGACCAGGCGGTCCCACCAGCCGCCACGGAAGGCGCACACGGTACCGGCCAGCGTGCCCACGCACAGCGACAGGCCCACCACCCAGGCGGCCACCAGAAACGACGTGCGTGCCCCGACCAGCAGGCGCGCACCGATGTCGCGGCCGAGGTCGTCGTAGCCGAACACGGCGTACCGGGTTGGTGTACCCAGCAGGTGCTCGAGGTGGATCGTGTCGGGACGGACCGGCAGCCACGGGCCCAGCAGCGCCAGCAGTGCCCACAACAGCAGGAGCCCGCCCGCCAGCCGGGTCGTCATCCCGCCGGCCCACCCAGCCGGATGCGGGGATCGACCCAGGCGTAGACGAGATCGGTACACAGGTTGACCAGCACGTAGGCCAGGCTGATGACGAGCACGCAGCCCTGCACCACCGGGTAGTCGCGGGACTGGATCGCCTCGATGGTCAGCAGACCGATGCCGGGCCAGGAGAACACCGTTTCCGTCACCACGGCGCCGGCCAGCAACGCTCCCAGTTGCAGGCCCAGCAGCGTGATCACCGGCAACAGGGCATTGCGCAGGGCGTGGTGCAGGATGATGCGCGCCGGCGGCAGGCCCTTGGCGCGCGCGGTGCGCAGGTAGTCCTCGTGCAGCACGTCGAGCATGCTGCTGCGTACCATGCGCGAGAGCACGGCGGTCAGGCCGGTGGACAGGGTGAGTGCAGGCAGGATCACGGATGCGGGCCCGCTCCTGCCACTCACCGGCAACCAGCCCAGCCCGAGCGAGAACAGCAGGATCAGCAGTGGCCCGAGCCAGAAATTGGGGATGGAGATACCCAGCAGCGACACGCCCATCGATGCCCGGTCCCAGCCACGGTTGCGGTGCAGGGCCGCCAGCACTCCCAGCGGCACCGCCAGCACCAGGGTGAAACCCAGCGTGACGAGGGCGAGCAGCCCGGTCGCGGGCAGGCGTTCCAGCAGCAGACGCGTGACCGGCAGCTGCCGGTGTATGGAAGTGCCCAGGTCGAGGTGTAGCAGGCCACCGAGATAGTGCAGGTATTGCAGTGGCAACGGCTGCTGCAGCCCCAGCGCAAGCCGCAGGGCGGCCCGGTCCGCCTGGCTGGCGGATTCACCCAGCATGACTTCCACCGGATCGCCCGGCACCAGGTGGATAAACAGGAACACGATACTCACCACGCCCAGGACGGCCAGCAGGGCGCCCAGCAGGCGCTGTGCGAGATAGCTGTGCATGGCCGGAGAGTACCGCAAACCGGCCGCGTCCTGCAGCAGGCAGGAACCTGCAGCACGCTGCCAGTCCGGCTATACTGGCGTGCACCGCAGTGGCGGTGATGATGACTCCCCTGCACACCGGCGTGGAACGACAGGCTTGATGACGCAACCGATCCGCTACGTTCAAATCTGGTCCGGCTGGCTGCGCGCGACGCACTGGCTGATCGCCTGTGGTGTGGTGTTCGAGCTGCTCAGTGCGTGGGCCCGGGCGCAGGAATCCACGGACCCGGCCTTCTGGCACGACTGGCACAGCATGATCGGGCAGCTCGTGGCGCTGGCCGTATTGCTGCGCAGCGTGCTGCTGTTCCTGCCCGGCAGTTCGCACTGGCGCTCCCTGCTGCCGAAACGCGGCCAGTGGACCGCGATCCGGCAAACCCTCCTGTTCTACCTCAGCCTGGCGCGCGTCCCCCTGCCGGCCTGGTATGCGCACAACCCGCTCTGGGCACCGCTCTACCTGCTGGTGCTGCTGGCGCTGCTCGGGAGCGTGGCCAGCGGGTTTGCCCACGACCTGCCCTGGCAGCTGGCAGGTATCCGCCCGGCCGCCCTGCACGCCGTGCTCGGCAACGGGCTGGCCGGGTTCTGCGTGGGGCACGTCCTCGCCGCGGCACTGCACGACTGGAAGGGAGACGGCGCCCTGATTTCCGCCCTGTTCAGCGGCAAGCGCTATTTTCACATCCAGCCCGTGCAATTCCTGCAAAACCCGATGGAGCCCGGGGGACAGTCCGTGGAGGTCCCGCTGAACCCGACCCGCCCCCGCACGCCGGACCCGGCGCAGCAACGCTGAGCCGCGGGGACGCACCCGCCTGCCCCTTGCGGCCGGCCGCATTCCCTGACAAGCTGGGAAGGCCATGCGCAGCTCCCTTGTCATTCCGCTGCTGTTCATCCTGCTGGCCGGCGCGAGCACCGTTGCAGCCGCACCGCCGGTAATTCCACACCTGAAGGAACTGGACCATCCCGTCACGGGCTGTTTCCTGGTCGCGCAGCGCGGGCAGTACGGGCCGTATTTCGCCAGGAGTGTCGTGTACCTGGTGGAACACAACGCCCATGGCAGCATTGGCCTGATCATCAACCAGCCGCTGGGGAAACGGGTGGCGGACGTGTTACCGGACCTGCAGCACGCCGAGGCCGGCACCTACCCGCTCTGGTTTGGCGGCCCGCTCAGTCTGCACATCATGGTGCTGCTGTTCCGCGGTCAGTATCAGACCGATCTGGCCCTGCCGATCCGCGACGGCGTCTATGCCAGCAGCAACCTGCGCATGCTGGATGCACTGGTCAAGGCACGCAAGCCGGCGAGTGAGCTGCGCATGTATGCCGGCCAGGCCGACTGGTCGCCGGGACAGCTGGAGCAGGAAGTGGCAGACCAGTCCTGGTACGTGGTGGCCGGCGATCCCGATGTCCTGTTCAATGCGGACTCCGGTCTGTGGCAACAGCTCATCAACCAGCTCGATCCGCCGGGCATCGTCGCGCAACGCTGACGGCCGGTCCCTACACCGCCAGCTCCCCCAGGGGCGCTTCCTGGATCAGGACGCGGGTTCCCACGGTTACCCGGTCAAACAACGCAATGACGTCGGCATTGCGCATCTTGATGCAGCCATGCGAAGACGGCACGCCCATGGGATCCTCGTCCGGACAACCGTGGATATAGATGTAGCGGCGCATGGTATCGACCGGGCCCAGGCGGTTGCGGCCGGGTTCCAGTCCGCTCAGCCAGAGGATCCGGGTCAGGATCCAGTCCCGGTCCGGGGCGGCCGCCCGCAGGGCCGGGGTGTAGATTTCCCCGCTCGGGCGCCGTGCGACAAAGACCGTGTTCAGTGCGCAACCCGCGCCGATACGCGCACGCACCCGGTGCCAGCCCCGCGGCGTGCACTCGCTGTGCTGCCGTTCGCCGGGCCCGTTGCGCGCGGTGGCCACGGCGACGTCCATTTCCGTGCGCGCCGCGCGCAGTAACTGCAGGCGCTGCTCACCGATACTGATACGGATGAGCCTTTCGCTGGTGGACGGGTGCATGCGGCGATTATACCGGCCGCATGCTCATTGTGGGTGGCGCGGCGCACCGGCCGGGTGTGCGACCGCTGCCACCCTGTGCACGCGGAGCAGGCCGTCGAAGTTGCCGTCGGCGGACAGCCGGTAGCCCGTGACCGACGCACGCAGCACGGCGACATGGTCCTCGTACCACAGCGGCACGCAGGGCAACTGCTCCAGCAGGCGCGCCTGCAACCGCCGGTAGAGCGCTGCCTGGTCCTGCAGGCTGTCCGCCTGCCCGGCCTGTTCGATCAGGCGGTCGCTGGCGGCATCGGCGTAGTGCCCGCGGTTGGCGCCGCCCGGCGGCAGTGAATGGCTGTAGAACGCGTAACGGAAGATATCCGGAGTCTTGATGCCCACCCACATCAGGCTGTAGAGCTGGAAGTGCCCTGCCTTGATATCGCCGAAGAAGGTACCCCAGTCGTAGCTGTTCAGTTTCATCCGGATGCCGACCTGCGCCAGTTGCTGCTGGAGGATGGTGGCGATCCGCACGCGCACCGGATCGGTGGAGGTCTTGTAATCCAGTTGCAGGGGATGGCGGCGGTCATAGCCGGCCGCCTGCAACAGGCGGCGGGCCGCGGCGGGATCGTAGTCCGGTGCCTGCAGCGCGGGATTGCCGGCCCAGTGTTCCGGGGGCAGCAGGGCGGCCGCGGTACGGGCCGCGCCGCCAAGCACGTACTTCACGATGGCGGCACGGTCGATCGCGTGCGCAATGGCCTGGCGCACGCGCAGGTCGGACATGGCCGGGTCCTGCAGGTTGAAGCCGAGGTAGGCGAAGTTGTTGCCATGCGCCCGCAACAGCCGGATCCCGGGCTGCCGGCCCAGGTAGTCGACGAGTTCCGCAGGCAGGTCGTTCTGCAGCAGGTCCAGTTCCCCGCGCAACAGCTTCAGGGTGCGCACGGTGGGATCGGGCACACGCAGGAACTCGAAGCGCTGGCCATCGGCGATCCGGGTCAGGATGAGCCGGCCCGGGTCCGGCCAGGCCGTGAAGCGGAACGGTCCGCTGCCGACGGGTTCCCGCTGCAGCGGCTGACCGCCGGCGCTGGCGTGTGCCGGTACGATGCCGATGGCGAGGTAGCCGGGGAACAGGGCATCCGGGTGCTCCAGTTCGAAATCCAGGGTGTCATCATCGATCACGCGGATCGAGCGGATCACACGCAGGGTCCCGGCCTGCGGCGAGAGACTGCCGGGAGCCAGCATGGAGCGATAGGTTGCCGCCACGTCGGCCGCGGTCAGGGGCGTCCCGTCGTGAAAGGGGGCGCGCGGTCTGCGCAGGTAAAAACGCCAGCGGGTCGGCCCGCGCTGTTCCCAGCGGGCCAGCGCCGGCACCGGTCGTGCCGCGGCGTCGAAATCCACCAGCCGCCGGTACAGCAGGCGGTTGATCCGCTCGGAGGTGGCATCGGTGGCATAGCGCGGATCGAGGCTGGCCGGCGCGCTGGCCAGCCCGAAGCGAATGGCCGAATCCGGCGGCCGGCTGCAGGCCGTGAGCACCAGCAGGCACAGCAGTCGCAGCACGTGTTTCAGGCGCGCGCTGCCGGCCGCTGGCCGGCCGGCAGACCGTTCAGCAATGTTGCGTGCGCAGGCGTACACGCAAGCGGCGGAAGGTGTCGGGATCGAGCATGTCCGGCAACAGCAGCAGGTAGCGGCGACGCCAGCGACCCGCCCGGTATCCCAGGATCACCAGCCAGGGTTGCACGAAGGCCGGTCCGGACAGGTGCACGCGGCAGACAGGGCCGCGCACCGGCTGAATCCGGCAGTCGCTGCCCGTCAGCCAGGTGAAACTGCGCACCGAGCCCGGCAGCCGGCGCAGTACCGCGTCCAGCCAGTGCCAGAGCAGGCTGCCGGCCAGCGCCAGCCCCAGGGCAAGTTGCAGCCGTGGGTCCACGGGCAGCCCGGGCAGCAGCAGGAGCGCGCCGGCATGTCCGGCCAGCAGCCAGCCGGCGAGCCGCACGGAGCGTGCCGGCTCAAGCCTGAGCGGCGTGGCGTATGGAGGCGACGAGTCTGGCGACATCGCGGTCCGCCGGCAACATGCGGCCCATCAGCAATTCCAGCAACACGCTGTCGGGGTATTCGAGCAGGCAGTTGAACAGCTGCAGTTCGCGCTGGTCCAGTGTCGAGTAACGCCGTTCCAGGAAGGCCTTGAGCAGTTCATCCAGTTCGCGCATGCCGCGCCGGCACTGCCAGGACAGCCGGTTGAAAGCCGTGCGCGTAGCGTGTCCGTTTTCCATCAGGTCATGCGCCGGAGCATCAGTTCCTTGATGCGGCCGATCGCGCGTGTGGGGTTGAGTCCCTTGGGACACACCTCGACGCAGTTCATGATCGTGTGGCAGCGGAACAGCTTGAAGGGACCGTCGAGGTTGGCGAGGCGCTCGTCGGTGGCCTGGTCGCGGCTGTCGGCGAGAAATCGCCAGGCCTGCAGCAGCGCGGCCGGACCGAGGAACCGGTCCGGGTTCCACCAGAAGGATGGACAGGCGGTCGAACAGCAGCCGCACAGGATGCATTCGTACAGGCCGTCGAGCTGTTCCCGGTCGGCCGGTGACTGCAGGCGTTCCACCTCCGGTTCCGGGTCCTTGTTGATGAGATAAGGGTCGACCGCCCGGTACTGGCGATAGAACGGCTGCAGGTCGACCACGAGATCACGGATCACCGGCAGGCCCGGCATGGGGCGGATCTCGATCGGTGTCCTGAGCGAAAACAGCGGCGTGATGCAGGCGAGCAGGTTGCGGCCGTTCACGTTCATGCCATCGGATCCGCACACGCCCTCGCCGCAGGAGCGGCGGAAGCTGAGCGTCTCGTCCTGCGCCTTCAGCATCAGCAGGGCATCGAGCAGCATCAGCTCCGGGTTCAGGGATTTCTCTTCCAGCTCGAAATCCTGCATCCGGGGCGCGCTGTCGGCATCCGGGTCGTAACGATAGATGGATATCCTCATGCTACGGGTGACTCCGTCAGTAGACGCGCGGTTTGGGCGGGAACGATTCCACGGTCAGCGGTTTCGTGCGCACCGGCTTGTAGTCGATGCGCCGCCCGTCCCGGTGATACAGGCTGTGGCGCAGCCAGTTGACGTCGTCGCGCTCCGGGTAATCGATGCGCGAGTGCGCGCCGCGGCTCTCCTGGCGCCGCAGCGCGGACAGGATCGTCGCGACCGCCACCTCCATCAGGTTTTCCAGTTCCAGTGCCTCGATGCGGGCGGTGTTGAACACCCGGCTGTGATCGCGCAGGTGCACATCGGCGAGTCGTTCCTGCAGGGACACGACCCTGGCCACCCCCTCCTTCAATACCTCCTCGGTGCGGAACACGCCACAGTGTTCTTCCATGGCGCGTGTCAGCTCCTGGCGCAGGTGCTCGACGGATTCCCCCTCGCCGCGCCGCTCCCAGCGGGACAGCCGTGCCAGGGCCGGCTCCAGCGCCTCGTCGCGCATCGGCCGGTGATAGCGGTTCTCCTCCAGGTACGCGATGATGCGGTTGCCGGCCGCACGGCCGAACACGATGATGTCGAGCAGGGAGTTGCCGCCCAGGCGGTTGCCGCCATGCACCGAGACACAGGCACACTCGCCGGCGGCATACAGTCCGGGCAACGGTTCTTCCGGACCGTGGTCGATCGGCGCCACCACCTCCCCGTGCCGGTTGGTCGGAATCCCGCCCATGGTGTAGTGCGCAGTCGGGAACACGGGGACCGGTGCCTCGCACATGTCGACACCGGCAAAGGTCAGCGCCATGTCGCGGATGGCCGGCAGGCGTTTCCTGATCAGCTCGCTGTCGAGGTGGTGCATCTGCAGCAGCACGTGGTCGCGGTGCGGGCCGCAGCCGCGCCCTGCGCGCACCTCGGTGACGATGGCGCGGCTGACCACGTCACGGCTGGCGAGGTCCTTCGCGTGCGGGGCATGGCGCTCCATGAAACGCTCGCCCTCGCTGTTGACCAGGTAGCCGCCCTCGCCGCGCGCGGCCTCGCTCAGCAACATGCCCTTGCCGGCGATGCCGGTAGGGTGGAACTGGAAGAACTCCATGTCCTGCAGCGGGACGCCGGCGCGCAGCGCCATGGCCATGCCGTCACCGGTATTGATCAGGGCATTGGTGTTGGTGCGGAAGATCTGCCCGGCACCCCCGGTGGCCAGCAGGGTGGTCCGGGCCTCGATCACCAGCTTGTCGCCGCTGGCGATATCCAGCAACAGTGCACCGAGAATGAACCCGGCCTGGTCCACCAGCAGGTCAACGGCGAAAAACTCGTCGAAGAAATGCGTGCGGGCGCGGATGTTCTGCTGGTACAGGGCCTGCAGGATGGCATGACCGGTGCGATCCGCCGCGGCGCAGGTGCGCGCGGCCTGCTCGCCACCGAAATGCATGCTCTGGCCGCCGAACTGGCGCTGGTAGATCCGGCCGTTGTCGAGACGTGAGAACGGCACGCCGAAATGTTCCAGCTCGTAGACCGCACGCGGTGCCGTGCGGCACATGTACTCGATGGCGTCCTGGTCGCCGAGGTAGTCGCTGCCCTTGACGGTGTCGAACATGTGCCAGTGCCAGTTGTCCGGCCGCACATTGGCCAGTGCGGCATTCACGCCGCCCTGCGCCGCCACGGTGTGGGAGCGCGTCGGAAACACCTTCGATACCACGGCGACATGGGCATCCGCCTGCGCCAGCTGCAGCGCGGCGCGCAGGCCGCCGCCGCCGGCGCCGATGATCAGGGTATCGAACTGGCGGCGCGGCAGGTTCATGCCGGCCCGCTGGCCAGGATGAGGATGCGCGCGCCCCAGAACCCGCAACCGATCAGCAGGAACGCGACCAGGGTCAGTACCACCAGGCGCAGACCGAGCGAGTGGACGTAATCCAGGATCACGTCACGCAACCCGACCCAGCCATGAATCAGCAGCGCCAGCAGGAAACCGGCACTGCCGATGGCGGCGGGCGGATGGCTGAACCAGGCGCGCCAGCCGGCATAATCCGTGACCGGGTGCAGCCAGAACCAGCCGCTCACCCCGACCAGGTAGAGTGCCAGGTACAGCGCGGTGATGCGTTGCATCATCCAGACCCGCATGCCGTCGACGCGGTAACTCACAGCACGCAGACCAGATACCCGAGCGTCGCCGCCAGCGCGGCGGAATTCACCAGCCAGGCGCTGGCCCGGGCCGGTTTCAGTTGCACGCCGGTGTCGATGTCGATCAGCAGGAAGCGGATTCCCGAGAACAGGTGATGCAGTACGGACCAGGCAAGCGGTACGGACGCCAGCTTCAGGGGGGTGGATTGCAGCAGCGCGATCGCCTGCCGGTAACCCTCCGCATCGCGCAACGAGAGGTCCAGCAACCAGAGCAGTGCAGGCAAGGCCAGGAACAGCAGCACGCCGGATACCCGGTGGCCGATCGAGGTGACGGCACCCACCGGGAAGCGGATCCGGAACAGGTTGAGGTATACTGGAGGGCTGCGCCGTTTGGTCATGTGCTCATGATCTTCTGCCTGCCCGGTTTTATACCATTGCTGTGGTGTGAAAACCAGACGGTACACGGGTGCTGCCCGCCGGCTGACAGCGCATGCCGCAAGGCGCTAGAATCTGCGACGCAACCCGCTGGAGCAGACATGAAACAGGAATGGAAGGCGTTTCTCGCGAACGCCGGCGCAGAATTCGAGAACGACCGGATCACGCATTTCGGCAACCCGGAGCGCGAGCACCGGGCTGCACTCGGTGGCCTGGTATTTGCCGATCTGGAATACCAGGGCGTGATCGCCGTCCACGGGCCGGAAGCCGGCAGCTTCCTGCAGACCCAGCTCAGTAACGACATCCAGCAGCTCGAGGAAGACACCAGTCAGTTGAGCGCGTACTGCACGCCCAAGGGCCGCATGCTGGGACTGATGCGGATCTTCCGGCGTGCTGACATCTACTACCTGCGGCTGCCGGTGGATACCCTGGAAGCGGTATTGCAGCGGCTGCGCATGTACGTCATCCGCGCCCGGGTCACGCTGGAGGACGTCAGCGACAACTTTCTGCGCATCGGCGTCAGCGGCACGGAGGCAGCGGCCGAACTGCAGGCGGCCACGGGCGTCTGCCCGGACACGGTGAACGGGGTTGCCCGGCAGGGTGATTTCACGCTGTTGCGCGTCCCCGGCCCGCAGCCGCGCTTCGAGGTATACGCCGCTTCCCTGCAGGCCGCGCAACAATGCTGGGACAGCCTGAACGTGCACGGGGCGCCGGTGGGAGAGTCCGTCTGGCGCCTGCTCGAAATCCTCGCCGGCCTGCCCGCGGTGTTCGCCGCCACGCGTGAGGCCTTCGTACCGCAAATGACCAACCTGCAGCTGGTCGATGGCGTGAGTTTCAGGAAAGGCTGCTATCCCGGCCAGGAAATCGTGGCACGCATGCAGTACCTGGGGACCCTCAAGCGGCGCATGTACCTCGGCCACATCGCGCAGGACGCCTCCGTGGCACCGGGCGCGGAACTGTACTCCGCGCACGTTCCTGCCCAGCCGGTCGGCCAGATCGTCGATGCCCAGGCCCATCCGGATGGCGGCCTGCTGGCCCTGGCCGTGCTGCAGATCCAGGCCGCCGAGGCGGGTGGCCTGCACCTTGGCAGTGCCACGGGGTCGGCCTTCGAGCTGCGCACGCTGCCCTATGATTTCGAGCCGGTATCCCGCGAACGGCCGTAACCCGCGGCCTGTGCTGAACCTGCCTGGCGGGAAACGGTCAGATTCGTATCGGCAGCCCGTTCCGAACCGGAGAATCGACATGAAAACCGTACTGGCCACCACCCTGCTCGGTATCCTTGCCGCCACCGCCCTGGCTGGCTCTCGCTCCCCGGCGCTGGCGAGCCCGCCGGCCGCGCGCGGCGCCGCGGCCGGCCAGCACTACGCCGTGCCCCCGGACGCGGTCCTGAAAAAGCGCCTGACGCCGCTCCAGTACGAGGTCACGCAGCACGAGGCGACCGAGCCGGCCTTTCACAATGCCTACTGGAACAACAAGCAGGAAGGGATCTACGTCGACATCGTTTCCGGCCAGCCGTTGTTCAGCTCGACGGACAAGTTCAAGTCCGGTACCGGCTGGCCGAGTTTCACCCGTCCGATCCAGCCCGACGCGCTCGTGGAGCACGACGATACGCACTTTTTCATCAAGCGCACCGAGCTGAAGAGTTCGATCGCCGGTTCACACCTGGGTCACGTGTTCAATGACGGGCCACGGCCGACCGGCCTGCGCTACTGCATCAACTCGGCCGCGCTGCGCTTCATCCCGCGCGACAAGCTGGCCGAGGAAGGCTACGGGGAATACCTGAAGCTGTTCAACAGTCCTGCCGCGCAGCCGCAGGACGCGAAGTAGCAGGCATCACCCTGCCCCCGGCCGGATGCGAACCGGTCGCGGGCCGTGGTCCCGGGATGCCGCCGGAGGATTCAGCCGTAGAATGCGCGGGCAGCCTCCACCGCGACACCCGAATGGATCGGTGCGCGCATGCCGCTCAGCACGGCATCGAGTGCCCCCAGGCAGAACAGCACGTTGGTCCGGGTACAGGCGTAGCCCATCAGCCCCACACGCCAGATCTTGCCCGCCATGGCACCGAGACCGGCGCCGATTTCCAGGTTGTACTCGCTGAGCAGGATATTGCGTACGGCGGCCTCATCCACCCCGTCCGGGACGGACACGGCATTCAGCTGCGGTAACCGCTGGCCTTCCGGCACCACGAAGTTCAGCCCCATGGCCTCGAAGCCGGTGCGCAGGGCCTCGTGGTGGTGCTGGTGGCGTGCCCAGGCGTTCTCGATACCCTCGTCCTGCAGAATCACCAGCGCCTCGTGCAGGGCGTACAGGGTATTCACCGGCGCGGTGTGGTGATAGGCCCGCTTGGTGCCACCCCCCCAGTAGCCCAGGATCAGGTTCAGGTCGAGGAACCAGCTCTGGACCTTTTTGCTGCGCGTGGTGATACGTTCGATCGCCGCCTTGCTGAAGGTCACCGGTGACAGGCCCGGCACGCAGGACAGGCATTTCTGGGAACCGGAATACACCGCGTCGAGCTGCCACTCGTCCACCAGCAGGGGTGAACCCCCGAGCGAGGTCACGGTGTCGGCGATGACCAGGCAGCCATGCTCGTGCGCGATGGCCGCCAGCGCGCGCGCGTCCGAAATCGCGCCGGTCGAGGTCTCGGCGTGTACGAAGGCGACGACTTTCGCATCCGGATTGGCCTGCAGCGCCGCGCGCAGTTTGTCCGGGTCCACGGCGGTGCCCCAGGTATCCTCGACCAGCACCGCGGTCCCGCCGCTACGCTCGACGTTTTCCTTCATGCGTCCGCCGAACACGCCGTTCTGGCAGACGATGACCTTGTCGCCCGGTTCGACCAGGTTGACGAAACACATCTCCATACCCGCGGAACCTGGCGCGGAAACCGGCATGGTCAGGTCGTTTTCGGTACGGAATGCATAGCGCAGCAGGACCTTCATCTCGTCCATCATATTGACGAATACCGGGTCCAGGTGGCCCAGGGTCGGACGTGACATGGCCTCGAGGATACGCGGGTCGACGGTGGAGGGGCCCGGCCCCATCAGGGTACGCACCGGGGGATGAAAAGACTGGATGGTCATGCTGGCCTCAGAAGATTTGCGGTGAAAAAACAGGGCGTGATTCTAGCACCATCCCGGAGGTCGCTGGCAAAGAATCCCCCCACCGCCGGGATGCTCGCAGCGCCGGGCACGTTGCCCGGTACCGGGTCGCGGCCGGAGCCGCGCAGCGGTATGCGCAGGGGGGATACGAAGTTTCCGAATGATTGTGAAGAAATTGCGATATCCTCTTGTTATCAGGATCATTCTGCCTCGTCTCCTGCATGCAGGAAACAGCGCACCGCGTGTTCGCTGTCGCCATATTCGGGTGGATAGGACTGCCGGCAACGCGGCATGGCCTGGGCACAGCGCGGGTGAAAGTGGCAGCCGTCGGGCGGCCGGGCCGGCGACGGCAGATCACCGGCCAGGCGGATGATCTCGCGTCCGGAATCCGCCTCGACCTGCGGCACGGCGGAGAGCAGCGCGCGGGTGTAGGGATGCAGCGGATTTTCCAGGATTGCACTGACCGGGCCTTCCTCGACGATGCGCCCGAGGTACATCACGGCCACGCGGTCGGCCAGGTAGGACACCACGGAGAGATTGTGCGTGATGAACAGATACGACAGCCCCAGGGTCTGTTGCAGCCGCTTCAGCAGGTTGAGTATCTGTGCCTGTACGGACACATCCAGGGCACTGGTGGGCTCGTCGCAGATCACCAGTTGCGGATCGACGGCCAGCGCACGTGCGATACAGATGCGCTGGCGCTGGCCACCGGAAAATTCGTGCGGGTAGCGCGGCAAGTGATCGGGCCGCAACCCCACCTGTTCAAACAGCTGCTCGACCCGGGCACGCCGCTGCGCGCGGTCGGCACCGATGCCCTGGGCAATCATGCCCTCCTCGACGATGTCGCCCACCATCATGCGCGGGTTCATCGAGGAATACGGATCCTGGAAGATGAACTGGAAGCGGGCACGCAGCGCGCGCAGGGCCTTCCCCCCGACCCGGGTCAGTTCCGTGCCGTCAAAGAGAACCCGGCCCGACGTCGGGCGGATCAGCTGCAGGATCGCCTTGCCTGCCGTGGTCTTGCCACAGCCGGACTCGCCCACCAGGGCCAGGGTGCGACCGAGCGGTATCCGCAGCGATACCCCGTCCACGGCATAGACATGACCCGCCACGCGCCGCAATACGCCCCGGTGGATCGGAAAGTGCACCCGCAGGTCCGCCACCGCCAGCAGTGCCTGCTCCCGGTCCGGCTGCGTACGGGATGCCGGGGGCTCGGCGACCGGGACGGGCAGGGGTGGAATTTCCAGCCCGGGGGCCTCGCGGTGGCAGCGCGCATGCCGGCCGCTATCGAGCGTATTCCATTCCGGTACGTGATTGCGGCACCAGTCCCAGCCGGCCTCGCAACGGTCCACGAAACGACAGCCGCTGAACACGCGATCGAGCGGCGGTACGGACCCGGGGATGGTGGCAAGCCGTTGTCCGCGCTTGCCCAGATCCGGTAGCGCCTCGAACAGCTTGCGGCTGTACGGGTGGCGCGGATCGCGGAAAAACTCCGCCCGACCGGCCTCCTCCACCAGCTGGCCCGCATACATGACCGCGACACGGTCCGCCATGCCGGCAACGATACCGAGGTCATGCGTGATGAGCAGGATGGCCATACCGGTGTCCTGCTGCAGTCGTTGCAACAGCTCCAGTACCTGGGCCTGGATCGTAACGTCGAGCGCGGTGGTCGGCTCGTCGGCGATCAGCAGGTCCGGCCCACCGGCCAGCGCAATCGCGATCATGATGCGCTGTTTCATGCCGCCGGAAAGCTGGTGCGGGTACTCGCTGCGGCGGCGCCGCGCATCGGGGATACCGACGGCGTCGAGCAGTTCCAGTACCCGTGCATTCGCGGCACGCCCGCCCATGCCGTAATGCTGATGCAGCACCTCGGCGATCTGCGCACCGACCGTCAGTACCGGGTTGAGCGAGGTCATCGGCTCCTGGAAGATCATTGCGATACGGCGGCCGCGCACACTGCGCATCGCGGATTCCGGCAGCGCGGTGATGTCCTGCCCGCCGAGCCGTACCCGGCCGGCCGTGATACGGCCGGCCGGGTACGGGAGCAGGCGCAGCAGCGACAGCGCGGTCATGGACTTGCCGCAGCCGGATTCACCGAGCAGGGCGAACGTCTCGCCGGGCTGGATGCAGAAGCTGATGTCGTCCACCGGACGGATGGCATGCCTGCCCTGGCCAAGTTCCACGCTCAGGCGTTCGACCTCGAGCAGGGGGCTGGTCGTGGTATCCATGTCAGCGTACCCGGGTGCGCGGATCGAACGCGTCGCGCACCGCGTCGGAAAACAGGTTGGCCGCCAGCACCAGGGTGAACATGAACAGGAAGGCGGACAGCAGGGACCACCAGACCACCGGCTCGCGCGCCATCTCGAGCCGTGCGCCGTTGATCATGTTGCCCCAGCTGTTCATGGTCGGATCGACCCCGACGCCGACATAGGACAGCACGGCCTCGGCCAGCACCAGGCCGCTGAAGTCGAGCACCACGGTAATCAGCACGATGTGCATGACGTTGGGCAGTATGTGGCGGGTGATGATGCGCAGGTGGGACACGCCGAACGCGGTCGCCGCCTGGATGTATTCGGTTTCGCGCAGCTTCATCGACTCTCCCCGCAGCAGGCGGCACAGGCTGGTCCAGCTGGTCACACCGAGGATGATGCACAGGAACAGCAGGCGGATGTCGGCTCGTTCCAGCGTGGTTTCGAACAGGTCCGGGTGGCTGTTGACGTACACCTGCAGCATGAGGATGGCAGCCGCGATCAGCAGCACGTGGGGAATCGAGTTGAGCGTCGTGTAGACATACTGCACCACGTCGTCGATCCAGCCCCGTGCGTAGCCGGCCACGATCCCCAGGAACACCGCAAACGGCAGCATCACCAGGGTCGTGAGCGTACCGATCAGCAACCCGGTACGGATGCTCTTCAGCGACTGGTAGAACACGTCCTGCCCCACCTTGTCGGTGCCCAGCACGTGATAGACCGTGGCCAGGTTGATGGCGAGAAACAGCAGCAGCAGCAGCGCGGACAGGGTTGCCAGGATGGTCCGCCAGGGCATGTCGGTCCTGCCGCGCAGGATCCGCTGCAGCATCGCCGGCACGGGCGTCGCATGCCTGCGGGCCAGCAGTCCGGCCGCAACGACCAGCAGCAGCGCTGCGCCCAGCAGTGTTTCCGCGACGGAGCGTCCGCTGCGCTGCAGGATGTCCTGCAGCCGGCCCGGACCACCGGCACGCAGGTGCCTGCCGCCGTAGACCAGCCTGGGGTAGGCACGCACCGTCCGTCCGTCAGGCAGCTCGATGCTTTCCTTCGCAAACAGGTGCGTGGCAAACGGCGCCGAATAGGTCTTTTCCTGCCGGGTCCGCAACGGGCCGACCAGTACGTCCAGCACACTCAGCACGTCCACCGAGTAGTGGGTGGCGCCACCGCTGCCGGCGTCTTTCAGGGGCGTGCGGAAATGCACCGAGTCCAGCAACCCGATCCCGACGAAGGCGAGCAGCACCACCGTGCAGGCAGCGGCCACCCTGCCCCGCAGCACCTGCTGCCAGGGTTCACGCAGGTGCGGCTTGTTGCGCGCGTAGACGCCGAACACGAGCACCAGAGCGGTGAGCAGGAACACCAGGGCATCGGTCGTGAGCAGTACCGGCTTGATCATGACAGGCGTACCCGCGGATCGACGATCGTGTAGGTGATGTCCACCAGGATGAGCCCGATGATGTACAGCACCGAGCCGAGGAACACCATGGCACGGACCACGGCGAAGTCCTGCTTGTTGATGGCATCGATGGTGTAGCTGCCAAGGCCCGGGATGGAAAAGAACGATTCGGTCAGCAGGCTGCCCAGGAACAGCAGGGGCAGCACCACCACCACGCCGGTCACGATCGGGATCAGGGCGTTGCGCAGCACGTGGCGGAACATCACCAGCGACTCGGACAGGCCCTTGGCGCGCGCCGTGCGTACGAAATCCTTGCCGGCCTCCTCCAGGAAGAACGTGCGGTACCAGCGCGCGCCGGCGCCGATGCCGCTGACCACGCCGATCAGGACCGGCAGGATGAGGAACTTGACGCCGTCGATGCCGCCCGCGAAGCCGGAGATCGGCACCAGCCGGAACATCTTTGCCAGCAGGAACTGGCCGCCGATGATATAGAACATGCCGGAGATCGACATCAGGATCACGCACAGGATGACGCCGGACACGTCCACGTAGGTTGCGCGGAAAAACGCCATCAGCATGGCGAAGGTGACGTTCACCAGCAGGCCCACCAGCAGGGCCGGCACGGCGATCGCCAGGCTGGGCTGCATGCGCTGGCTGATGTCGTAGCCGATGTCCCGGCCGTCGTCGGAATAGCCGAAGTCGAAGGCGAACAGTCGTACCGACTTCTGGAAAAAAATGGTGTCCGTGAAGCGTTTCACACCGTGCTCCGAGGGATTCACGAGCAGCGGCTTGTCATAGCCGTGATCCGCCTTCCAGTGCTCGATCGCCTCGGCGGTGACGTGCTTCATGCCGAGGTGCAGGCGTGCCATGTCATCCGGGGAGTTGACCACGAAGAACAGGTAGAACGTCAGTACGTTCACGCCGATCAGGATCGGCACCGCGTAGGCAACCCGGCGAATGATGTAGGCGAACATCAGGACGTCCCGCTGATGGCGGTCCGGCGTTGCCGGCGCCGGTACCCGATTACCGCCGGCACGATCACGGCAAGCAGCAGCCCGCCCATGGCGTACAGCGGCCACAGCACCGGCTGGTTCCACTGCGCCTGCAGGCGGGCGCGCAGCTGCGGGAGGATGCGGATGTATTTCAGCCTGTTGTTGGCCATCAGGTTGGGTTTCGAGTTCAGCACCCAGGCGTGGTGCAGGGAGAACTGCTTGGGGAAGTAGCCCCACACCCAGGGTGCATCACGCCGCGCGATCTGCATCATCGCGTCGATCAGGCGGGCGCGTTGCGGGGTGTTTTCCATGTTCTTGACCTGTTCGAACAGGCGGTCGTATTCGGGGTTCCGGTAGTTTGCCGCATTCTCGCCGTTGCCGCCCACCTTGCTGTTCGGCCCGTAGAGCAGGAACAGGAAATTTTCCGGGTCCGGGTAATCGGCGTTCCAGCCCCACTGGAAGATCTGTTCCGTGCCCTTCAGCATCTTGTCCTGGAAGCGGTTGTAGTCGGTAGCACGGATGACCAGCTGCAGGTCGAGCTTGGCGAACTGCTTGGTCAGCCAGTCGAGCCGTGCCTTGGCGTCCGGGCCGGTCGCGGCCGTGTCGAAGTTGAGAACCAGCGGTTTGCCGGTGTTGATGTCCCGCCCTTCCGGGTAACCGGCCTGCGCCAGCAGTCTGCGTGCCTCCGCGACGGGCTTGCGCCTCGGCCCCTGCGGCGTCGCATCGTACATGAAGGGATTGATGCCCTTGTTGCCGGCGACGTAGCCGAAGATGCCCGGCGGGATCATGCCCTGGGCGGGAATGCCGCGGCCGTTCAGAAAGATGGATATGTACTCCTCGGTGTCGATGGCGATGGAGATCGCCTGGCGCAGTTTGCGCGCGCGTTCCGAATAACCGCCGACGACGGGATCGAGCATGTTGAATCCGGTGTAGAAGATCGAGGAGGAGACGGCCGTGTTGAGCCGGATACCCTTGCGCTTCATGGCCTCGGTCAGGCTCACCTCGCCGCCGGCGCCGATATTGATGGCCTGGTCAAAACTGTCCGAACTGATGCCGGAGGCATCGTAGTATCCCTGCAGGAACTTGTTCCAGTACGGAATATCCTCCTTTTCCAGGCTGAAAACGATGCGGTCGATGAACGGCAGGGGCTTGCCGGCGTCCTCGAGCAGGCCCGCGGCACGGTCACCCGGCGCCCCTTTCTGCGGATACTTCTCGCCATGGAATTCCGGGTTGCGCACCATGACCATCTGGCGGTTCGGATTGTTGACCGTCAGCATGTAGGGACCGGTACCCACCGGATACCAGTCGAGCGTGATGTTGCGCTCGCGCATACCGGGCTGCGCGTAGAAGGCGTCCACCTCGGGTGCAACCGGTGCGAAGAACGGCATTGCCAGCCAGTACAGCAGTTGCGGGTACTTGCCATGGATGCGGATCCGGTAGGTGTAGCGATCCAGTACCTGCGCCCCCTCCAGCGGGTAACGGTCCAGGTCGAGATAGCCACTCGCCCCGGAATCCTTTACCTGTTGCTGCCAGGCGCGCTCCAGCGTTTTTGCATAGTCCCCCAGACCCACGATGTATTCGCTCATCAGGCCCAGGATCGGACAGTGCAGTTTCGGGTGTGCCAGGCGCTTGATCTCGTAGACGTAGTCGGCGGCGACCAGTTCGCGCGTGCCGCTGGTGCGGAAATCCCCCAGTGTGTGAATACCGGCCAGCGCCTGCGCGGAAAGCTGTGCGTAGCGCAACCTGCCCTGGGCGTCCCGGGCA
The DNA here is from genome assembly GCA_964443845.1 of uncultured Ectothiorhodospiraceae bacterium. Taxonomy (GTDB): domain Bacteria; phylum Pseudomonadota; class Gammaproteobacteria; order UBA9214; family UBA9214; genus UBA9214. The sequence goes on along the minus strand of CAYUFA010000005.1, from coordinate 4,739 downwards.
AACGCCGGGTGCGGCTGGTAATGGATGCCGGGCCGGATGTGGATGTCGTACTCGGTAAAGGCGATCTTGCCGGGCGCCGCGTCGTCCGGCAGTGGTTTGCCGGCGGCGTCGAGGTAGCGCGGCTGCGGGATCGAGGTTGCGGTCAGGGGAACCAGCTGGTAGGGACGCTTGAGATAATGGTACTGCAGCGGCGGCTCGTAGATCTGGCCGATGAACAGCACTTCGTTGGAGCTGTAGGACTGGGCCGGGTCGAGGTGGTTGGGGCGTTCACTGAACGAGGCGTAGTAGATGTTCCTGCCCGCGTCCGCCGCCGGATAGGGCCGGTTCCAGGGTTGGCCGTCACACGCAGTCAGCAGCAACAGCAGGCTGCACAGTATGGCTGCAGTGGCATGCCGGTTGCGCATCCCGGGTGATCGGCCTGATTGCATGACCGGCTATTATAATGGGGGCGGTGGCCGGGTACAGGGTTTTCCGGCACTTCAACTGGCTGGTGTTTTCCGGTAACGTAGCGGCCTCGACAAATGCTGTTTGTCCGGCCGGTGTGCTGCCTGCCGGACCTCACTCGCACAGGACACAGCCATGGGATTCCTGAACGGCAAGCGTGCACTGATCGTCGGTCTCGCCAGCAACCGGTCGATCGCCTGGGGCATCGCGCAGGCCATGCGCCGGGAAGGCGCGGAACTGGCCTTCAGCTACCCGAACGAGAAGATGGCCGAACGCGTCGCAAAGCTGGCCACGGAATGCGATTCCGGTATCGTGCTGCCGTGTGACGTCAGCAGCGATGCGCAGATTGCCGCGCTGTTCGACCGTCTGTCAGAACACTGGAACGGCCTCGATATCCTCGTGCATTCGGTGGCGTTCGCCCCGGCTGAACAGCTCGCCGGCAATTTCCTGGAGTCCGTCACACGGGAGGGATTTGCCATTGCCCAGGACATCAGCGCCTACAGTTTCGCCGCGCTGGCCAAGGCCGGACACCCGCTGATGCAGGGGCGCCAGGGGGCACTGCTCACGCTGAGCTACCTCGGTGCGGTAAAGACCATTCCCAACTACAACGTGATGGGTGTTGCCAAGGCGAGCCTGGAAGCCACGGTGCGCTACCTCGCCGCGAGCCTGGGACCGGAAGGTATCCGGGTAAACGGCATTTCAGCCGGACCGATCCGCACCCTGGCCGCCTCGGGAATCAGCAACTTCCGCAGGCTGCTCGACAACTTCGCCCATGCCGCCCCGTTGCGCAGGAATGTCACTATCGAGGACGTCGGTAATGCGGCCGCGTTCCTGTGTTCGGACCTGGCTGCCGGCATCACCGGTGAAATCACCTACGTCGACTGCGGCTACAACACCATCGGCATGCCACCGCTCAGGCAGGACGACTGACCGCCGGCCCCGCGAGTATCCCCTGCTCGCCCTCCAGCCGCGCGACCAGCACCGCGCCACAGGAATCGCTGAACACATTCACACTGGTGCGACACATGTCCAGCACCCGGTCCACCGCCAGAATCAGTCCCACCGCCTCCAGCGGCAGGCCGATCGTGCCCAGGATCACCGTGATGGCAACCAGGCTGGCGGCCGGGATACCCGCAACCCCGACCGAGGTCAGCAGCGCCACCAGCACCACGGTGAACTGACTGGCGAAGCCGAGATGTATCCCGTAGGCCTGGGCGATGAACATGGCCGCCACGCATTCGTACAACGCCGTGCCGTCCATGTTGACGGTGGCTCCCAGCGGCAGGACGAAGCTGGTGACCCGGTTGGATACCCCGGCCCGTTTTTCCACGCAGTCCAGGGTCAGCGGTAACGTGGCAGAGGAAGACGCGGTGGAAAATGCGGTGAGCAACGCCGGTGCCATCGCCGCGAGATGCCGGGCCGGACTCACACCGGCGATCACCCGCAGCAGCAGCGGCAGGGTGACGAACATGTGGATCGCCAGGGCCCCGAGTACCGTGCAGAAAAACACCAGCAGCGGCACGATCACGGCCAGTCCGGTCGTTGCAACCACCTTCGCCACGAGCGCGAACACACCGAGCGGTGCGAAACGCATGACCCAGTCGGTCATCTTCAGCATGACCTCGAACACGCCTTGCCAGAGTCCCGCCAGGACGCGGGCCGGCTCTGCGCCGATGCGGGTCATGAAATAGCCGAACAACAGGCTGAAGAAGATCAGCCCCAGCATCTGGCCCTGCGCCGCCGCCTGCACGATATTGGGCGGTATCATGCGCACGAACAGGTCCACCACTTCCTTCATCCCCTGCCCTTGCAACCTGGCGGAGACCGCGGCGATATCCGCCGGTGCCAGACCGATCGCATCGCGTACCGGCACCCCGTCGACCACGCCGGGTTGCACGAGGTTGACGGCAGCCAGTCCGAGCAGGATCGCCAGCAGACTGGTCGTCAGGTAGTACAGCAGGGTCTTGCCGCCGAGCCGGCCGATGGCCCCGGGCTCGGCGATGCCGGAGATGCCGGCGATGATCGAGGAAAAGATCAGCGGGACGATCAGCATTTTCAGGGCATTCATGAACAGGCTGCCCAGAAAGGTGTATGCGTCCTGTACCGGAATGCCGAGGATACTGGTATCGGGGCCGGTCAGCGCGCCGGCCAGAAAGGCCAGCAGGAGAGCCGCCAGGATCTGCCAGTGCAGCTTCATCGTGCTGTCTCCGGTGCGCCGGCTGGAGCAGTCCGGCGCTTACTCCGGCGTGGTTTCGGGTATCTGGATCTTGGCCTGTGCCCGGATCGTGTCGAGAACCATCTGGAACTCGCTGGAGCCGAGCTGTTCGTTCAGGGATCGCGCGGCCTGTTTGCGCGCGGATTCCGGCAAGGCATCGAATTTTCCGTCCTGGACTTCCTCGAGGTCGATCAGCGCGTAGCTTCCATCCGCTTGCAGCAGGCCGTCGTACACAGGCTTGTCCGGCGCAGGCCGGGGCAGCGTGAATACCCGCCTGACGAGGGATTCCGACGGCTGGCTGGAGGAACGCGGCACCAGGTTGGTGTGGTCGACCTGCAGGTGCTGATCGGTGGCGATGGCATCCAGCGTGTTCTTGCCCGCACGCAGTCCGACGAGCAGTGCGTCGCCCTGCTGCCGGAGCAGGCGGTTGGTGGCATCCTTGCGGGCGGCTGCCGTGACCTTGTCCCGGATCTCCTGCAGCGGCGGCAGGGCTGCCGCCTTGTGGTCCGCGACCCGCACGACCACGGCCCGATCGTCACCGATCTCGACCGGGGCACTGTTGTTGCCGCCATTGAGTACATCGTCGCTGAAGGCGGCATTCACCACTTTCGGGTTGTTCGCGATGCCGGCTCCGCCGGCCCGGCTGAACCAGCCCGATTCCCGGATTTTCAGGCCCAGTGCCTGGGCCGGACCGTCCAGCGAACCGGGCTGCTCGAATGCCATGTTCGACAGGGTATCCAGCTTGTCCGAATAGAGGTCACCGCGCGCGCTGCTGAGCAGTTCGTTGACCAGTTCGCCACGGACCTGTCCCAGCGGCTTGACCACTTGCGGAACGATACCCAGCAGCTCGATGATGTGGTAGCCGTACTGGGACTTGACCGGCTTCGAGCGCTCGCCCACCTTCATGCTGAACACCGCGGCATCGACTTCCGGCACCATAATGCCCCTGCCGAACGTACCCAGGTCCCCGCCCTGGGGAGCCGAAGCGGGATCATCGGACAGTTTCTTCGCCAGCTCGGCGAAGTCTGCGCCCTTGTCCAGGCGTTTCTCGATGGCAAGCGCCCTGGCGTGGGCAGCGGCCACGTCCGCCGCGGAGTTGCTTTTGAAGGCGATCAGGATGTGACGTGCGTGGCGTCGCTCCGGCGTCACGTAGCGATCATGGTGTTCGGCGTATAGCGCCTTGAGTTGTTCTTCATCGACTTTCTGATCGACCTTGAGTTTTGCTGCGTCCAGTTCGAGGTACTGTACCCGCACACGTTCCCTGGTACGGAACTGATCGGAGTGATCGTGGTAATACTTTTCGATGTCCTGGTCGGTCAGCTTGACCTGGTCCTGCACCGTGCTTGCCGGGAGCACGAGGTAGTTGAACCTGCGCTGCTGGGCCTGCAATGCATAATCGCGCTGCAGGTCCTGCCGGGTGGCCGCAGCGGTCAGCGTTATGCCGGCCTTCAGCTGACTGGCAATGATCTCGCGCGACAACTTGTGCTCGAACAGGGCCGGTGTCATGCCCTGGTATCCCAGCAGCCTGGTATAGCGTTCCTTGGAAAATACGCCCTTGTCCTTGAACTGTTCAACCGACGAGATCTGGGCAGCCAGGGCGCTCTCGCTGGCCGCCAGACCCGCAGCATCCGCGGCCTGCACGACCAGGTACTCGTTGATCAGGCTGTCCAGGGTGGTCTTGCGAATCTGCGCTTCGTTGATGAGCGCAGGATCGTACTTGTCGCCCATGAGCTGGCGCATCCGTCTCAGGGTCCGCTCGTAACCGCGTTGCACTTCGGCCCGGCTGATCTCCGTGCCGTTGACCTTGGCAGCATAGCTTTCCGCGCTGGATTTGAGGTAGGAATTCAGTCCGAAGAAGGCGAAGGTGACAATCAGTAAGCCGAGGATCAGCCAGCCAATGATCCCCATTACACGGTCATGGATAGCCTGCAGCATAGGTCAGTCTCTTGGATCCGGGTTACGAGGCGAATCATTCCGACAGATCAACAAGGAAAGGGCACCCTGCGGGCACCCTTCTTGATTATAATGGCGGAGTGGACGGGACTCGAACCCGCGACCCCCGGCGTGACAGGCCGGTATT
>CAYUFA010000004.1:63096-84968 GCA_964443845.1 uncultured Ectothiorhodospiraceae bacterium | reverse complement strand
GTTGGGTCGTGAGACGACATACACTGCCGAACTGAAAACATGATGCTGAGCAGACGCTCAGCGATGATTGGCGATGCTGGGCGAATTTCAGGAAAAGTGCGGGCCGGTATTGAATACAGGTATGCGAAAAGAGTTGCCTGTCACGGCTGAGGGCGATGGTCCGGCTCAGTCTTCCTGTCCCTGGCTGCCCATCATCTTCAGCAGGGCCTTCAGCAGATCGGAGCGGTTCAGCTGGCCGACGATGCGGTTGTTGCGCAGGACCGGGAATCCACGCAATGCGGTTGCGAGGAACAGCCTGGCGGCATCGACAATGCTGGTGTCGGCGTCAATCGTGCGCACGTCCGTTTCCATGTACTCCGAGACGTTGCCGCCCCATTCGCCGTAGTAACCGCCCTTGAGCACCGCCTCGAGGCAGTCCTTTTCCGACAGCAACCCCACGAGGTTGCCGAGCTGGTCAACCACGGGTGCCCCCGGAATCCCGCGTTCCGAGAGAATCTGCACGGCCTCCATCACGTCCATGTCGGTCTGCAGGGTGACCAGGTGGGCCGACATGCAGCTGCTGACGGTGTGTTCTTTGCGCATCGCGGTTCTCTCACGGGTGGGAAGATTGCTGGTTGCCGTCACGCTGGCGCCTGGGACAGGGCTTCCCCTTCCGGCAGGCGTTGCCGCAATCGGAGGAGATGCCGGGTATGTTGTTCAGACCGCCGCAACTGCCCTGAACGGGGCGGCGGCCGCACAACAGGCCCAGCGCCAGGCCGGCAATGGCCAGGGCAATGATGAGCAGGCTTGCCAGTAATTCGGGCATGTTCAGGTCCTGCTGTGGATGCGGAAACGGTCGAAGGCCGCCGTTTGCCGGTCGACGAAGCCGTTGGCCGTCCGGATGATGAAGTAGGCAGCCAGTCCCTCGCGGGAGGCCAGCGCAAAGCCGGCATCCGGACCCAGCACCATCAGTGCGGTGGCCATGGCATCGGCATGCATGGTACGCGGGCTGATCACGGTAACGGAGGCTAGCATGTGGGTGACGGGCTTTCCGGTGCGGGGATCGATCTCGTGCGAGTAGCGCTGACCATCCTTCAGGAAATAATTGTGGTAATCGCCCGAGGTTGCAACCCCGGTATGGTCAATACTAATGATAGTACGCAGGCCCGGCGCCGTATCCGACGGGGTCTCGATACCGATCCGCCAGTCCTCATCGTTGCCGTTCCGGCCCAGCCCGCGCAATTCTCCCCCGATCTCGACCAGATAGCGCGAGATGCCGCGCGTTTCCAGCAGCTGGGCGACCTGGTCGACCGCGTAGCCCTTGGCGATGGCGGACAGGTCGACCCGGAGGTCGGGGTCCAGTTTGCGGATGGCGGGCGGATCGTTGCGGGCTTCCAGCTTCCGGTAGCCGACATGTGACAGCAGGCGTTCAAGTTCCGGTCCGGAGGGGATGCGGTCGCCGCCGCGCGGCGGGCCGAACCCCCACAGGTCCACCAGCGGCCCCACGGTCACGTCAAAGGCGCCGCCGCTGGATTCGCTAACCCGCCGGGCTTCCCGGAGCACCTCGACCATTTCGGCAGAGGCGGGAATCCACCGCGTCCGCCGGCTGTGGTTGAAGCGCTTGAGCTCGGATTGCGGATCGAAGGTCGAGAACTTCCCTACCAGCGCGGCGAGTTCCTCGTTGACCTGCGTTTCCAGTGTCTCGCGTTGCAGCTGTGCGGGCGGGTCGACGACCTTGATGGAGTAGGTGGTGCCCATCGTCGCACCGCTGATATCGAGCTGACGGTGCTGCACCCCGGCGTTGCCACAGGCTGCCAGTGCGAGTCCCGCGACGAGCATCAGGAAGAGTCGCAGCCAATGGGTGATACGGGACTGGCGGCAGGTCGCGAGAGACGGTTCAGGCACCGAAGTCATCCAGCATGATGTTTTCGCGTTCCACGCCCAGGTCCTCCAGCATGTGGATCACGGCGGCGTTCATCATCGGCGGGCCGCAGAGATAGTATTCGCAGTCCTCCGGTGCCGGGTGCGTGGACAGGTAGTGGAGCAGCAATACCTCGTGGATGAAGCCACGGTAGCCCTCCCAGTCGTCGCCCGGTTGCGGATCGGACAGTCCGACATACCATTCGAAATTGGGGTGTTCCGCCTGCAGGCGGTCGAAATCCTCCTGGTAGAAGATCTCGCGCCGGCTGCGGGCGCCATACCAGAACGACATCTTGCGTTTGCTGCCGATGCGCTTGAGCTGGTCGAAGATATGGGCCCGCATCGGGGCCATGCCCGCGCCGCCGCCGACGAACACCATCTCTGCATCCGTGTCGCGGGTGAAGAATTCGCCGTACGGTCCGGATACCGTCACCTTGTCACCCGGTTTGAGGCTGAAGATGTACGACGACATGATCCCGGGCGGTGCGTTGGGAACGTTCGGGGGCGGGGTGGCGATGCGGACGTTCAGCATGATGATGCCGCTTTCGCCGGGGTAGTTCGCCATCGAGTAGGCGCGGGTCACCGGCTGGTTCACTTCCGAGACGAAACGCCACAGCTTGTGGCGGTCCCACTCGTCGCGGAACTCCGGCGGGATGTCGAAATCCTGGTAGCTGACCCGGTGTGGCGGGCATTCGATCTGGATGTAACCGCCGGCCCGGAAATCCAGGTCTTCACCGGGGGGGATTTCCAGCACCAGCTCCTTGATGAAGGTCGAAACACTGCGATTGGAGCGTACCTTGCACTGCAGCTTCTTCACGCCGAATACTTCCGCCGGCAGTTCGGCCCGCAGATTCCCCTTCACCACCACCTGGCAGGCCAGGCGCTCGCCTGCGGCGGCTTCGCTGCGCGTAATGTGGGTGAGCTCGGTCGGCAGGATGTTGCCGCCGCCGGCCTGGATTTTCACGCGGCACTGTCCGCAGGTTCCACCGCCGCCGCACGCCGAGGGCACATATACGCTGGCGTCGGCCAGGGCATTGAGCAGTTTCCGGCCGACCGGGGACGTGATGTCCTTGTCGTCGTTCAGCGTGATGGTGACGGTGCCGCTCGTGACCAGCCGGGTGCGGGCCAGCAGGATGATGGCGACCAGCACCAGCACGATGGTGGTGAATAAAACGACTCCCAGGGCGATCTCAATCATGTTGCGCTGTGCCTTTAGAGCTGGATTCCCGAGAATGACATGAACACCATGGACATCAGTCCGCCGATGATGAAGGTGATACCAAGCCCCTGCAGTCCGGCGGGGACGTCGCTGTACTTGAGTTTTTCCCGGATGCTGGCCAGCCCGACCAGGGCCAGGGCCCAGCCGATTCCGCTGCCGAAACCGAATACGACACTCTCACCGAAGCTGTAGGAACGCTCGACCATGAACAGCGATCCGGCAAGGATCGCGCAGTTGACGGTGATGAGCGGCAGGAAGATGCCCAGGGCGTTGTACAGGCTGGAGAAATACCGGTCCAGCAGCATCTCCAGGATCTGCACGATCGCCGCGATCACGCCGATGTAACTGATCAGGCCGAGGAAACTGAGATCGACATCGGGCAGGCCGGCCCAGGCCAGCGCGCCATCCCTGAGCAGGTACTGGAAGATGAGGTTGTTGGCCGGGACCGTGATCGCCTGCACGACGATAACGGCGGCGCCCAGACCGATCGCCGTCTCGATGCGTTTGGAGATGGCGAGAAAGGTGCACATGCCCAGAAAAAAGGACAGTGCCAGGTTTTCGACGAAGATCGAGCGTACAAACAGAGAGAGATAGTGTTCCACGGGGTTCGGTTCCGCTGTTCAGAGCGCCTCGCTGCTGCGGTGCACTACATGGATACGGTACTGCGCTTTCTCGACCTGTTCCGGTTTCCAGGTGCGCACTGCCCAGATGAGCAGGCCGATGATGAAGAACGCGCTCGGGGCAAGCAGCATGAGCCCGTTGGGTTCGTACCAGCCGCCGTTACGTACCAGGCGCAGGACCGGGTAACCAAGCAGGGTGCCTGAACCGAGCACTTCCCGCAGCGTGGCGACCAGGACAAGAATGACGCTGTAGCCCATGCCGTGGCCCAACCCGTCCAGTATGCTCTCCCAGACCGGGTTGTGCAGGGCGAAGGCCTCCGCGCGACCTAGCACGATGCAGTTGGTGATGATCAGTCCCACGAACACCGACAGCTGCCTGCTGATCCCGTACGCGTACGCACGCAGCATCTGGTCCACCACGATCACCAGCGAGGCGATGATGGTGATCTGCACGATAATGCGGATGTTGGTGGGAATGTGATGACGGATCAGGCTGATCGCCGCGTTGGAGCACACCAGCACCACGCTCAGCCCGAGACACATGATCAGCGCCGGTGCCAGTTTGGCCGTAACAGCGAGTGCCGAACAGACGCCCAGCACCTGCAGGGTGATGGGATTGTTGTCCAGCACCGGTTCGAGCAGTATGTTCCTGGTCTCCTGACTCATGGTGTTCCTCCGCTTGCCTGTAACCGTGCCAGAAACGGGCCGAAACCCTGTGCGCCAAGCCAGTAATGCAGCAGGTTGTTCACCCCTTTACTGGTCAGGGTAGCACCGGACACGGCATCGACCTGGTACCTGGCGTCGGGCGAACCGGGTTTGGCACCGCCCTTGACGACGCTCAGTCGTGGCCGACCCTGTGCGTCGAACGCCAGTTTCCCCCGGAAACGTGCCTGCCAGGCAGGGTTCGCGACGAAATCACCCAGGCCCGGTGTCTCGCCGTGTTCGTAGAAAGTCAGGCCGGCGACGGTCCTGGCGTCGCCCTTGAGCGCCAGAAAGCCGTACATGGTGGACCACAACCCATACCCGTAGATCGGCAGGATGATGGTGCGGATGTGCTGGCCGTCACGCACCAGATAGACCGGTACCTCATCGGGACGCCGCTTGATCCGTGCCGGGTCCTCGTCCGAGGGGAGCGCGTGGCTGGTTGCCGGATTGCGTGCCAGTGCGCGCAGGTCGAAACTCGCCGGGTCGGCACTGTCATCAAAGCTGCCGGAGTCGAGGTCCACGACGCGCGGTTCGATATGCTTCCGGTACTGGGCCTCGATCTGTTGCGCACCCTGTGCCGGGAAGCCAGCCACCCGGACGATCTGCTTTCTGATGGCGAGGGCCTGGTTGCGTTCCTGGAGTGGTTTGAGCAGTACGGTGGAACCGGATACCAGCAGCGAGCATACCAGGCACAGCGTGACCGCCACGGCGATAATCTTGCCGGGGTCATCGTTGGGCCGGGAAAACACCCGCAGTAAGCCGGGCATGCCCGCCCGTGCGGCGTCAGCTGGCATGTCGGCGCATCCTCCTGCGTATGTTGAGTTGCACGACGATCCAGTCGATCAGCGGTGCGAACACGTTACCGAACAGGATCGCCAGCATCATGCCCTCCGGGAACCCGGGGTTGAGCACCCGGATCAGGGTCACCATCACGCCGATCACGATGCCGTAGACCCAGCGACCGGCATCGGTCATCGCCGCGGACACCGGGTCGGTGGCCATGAAGACCATGCCGAAGGCATAGCCGCCCAGCACCAGGTGCCAGTACCAGGGCAGGGCGAACATGGGATTGGTGGTGCTGCCGATCAGGTTGAACAGCAGGCTGGTGGCGATCATACCGAGCAGCACGCCGGCCATGATGCGCCAGGAGGCGACGTTGGTGACGATCAGGAAAACCGCCCCTGCCAGGCAGGCCAGCGTCGAGGTCTCGCCCAGGGAACCCTGGATATTGCCCAGGAAGGCATCCAGCCAGTTTATGCCACCGGCCATGATGCCTTCGACGCCACCCGCGGAGGCCAGCGCCAGCGCCGTTGCCCCGCTGTAACCGTCAACCGGCACCCAGGCGGCATCCCCGGACATGTGGGCCGGGTAGGCAAAGAACAGGAAGGCACGGCCGACCAGGGCCGGGTTCAGCACGTTCTTGCCGGTGCCGCCGAACACTTCCTTGCCGATCACGACGCCGAAGGAAATGCCGAGAGCAACCTGCCAGAGCGGGATATCGGCCGGCAGTGTCAAGGTGTAGAGCAGGGAGGTGACGAAGAAGCCCTCATTGATTTCATGATTGCGTACCAGCGCGAACAGTACTTCCCAGAAACCGCCGGCCACCAGGGTAACAATGTAGATCGGCAGTACGTAGAGCGCACCGTGCGCCATGCAGGCCCAGATATTGTTTGCGTCGAAGCCGATGTCCAGGCGCGTGAGGATGGTGCCGCGCCAGCCTGCCGCAGTGCTCAGGCCCTGCAGGGACAGCGCGAGATCGGTCTGGTGGCCGATCATGTACATCGCCATCAGGAAACAGGGCATCGCCGCCAGTACGACGGAGATCATCAGCCGTTTCAGGTCGATGGCATCGCGCACGTGCGGTGCGCCCATGGTCACGTCGGCGGGTGTATACAGAAAGGTGTCGACCATTTCGAACACCGCGCCATAACGTTCCAGTGCGCCACCGCGGCTGAACAGCGGTTCGACGCGATCAAGAAAACTGCGTAGACTGCCGGTGCGTGCCATCAACCCTCCTTCATGATCTCGCGCAGATTCTCGCGCAGGATCGGCCCGAAGTCATATTTGCCGGTATCGACAAAACTGCATAATGCGAGGTCTTCCTCGTCGAGTTCCAGGCAACCCAGGGTCCTGGCGGCGACGGTGTCCCGGATCACCAGTGCCCGCAGCAGCTGGGTCGGCAGGATATCCAGCGGCATGACACGTTCGTAGGAACCGGTTGGCACCATGGCGCGCGGGCTGCCGTTCTTCGACGTGGTCAGGTCAAAGCGGCGTCCGGGCACAAAGCCGGACAGGAATACCCTGCTCGCCGAGAACTTGCCGAGTCCCGGAGCCATCCAGCCGAGCAGTTCGCGATCACGGCCCTCGCGCAGGACGGATACCTGCAGATGGAAACGCCCGAGAAAGGCCACCTTGCCGGCGGCGCGGTAACCCGAGAGGATCGAACCGGATATGGCACGCGATTCGCCATCGTGCAATTCACCCTGCAGCAGTTCGCTGATACTGGCGCCGAGACGGGTGCGGATGAGCCGCGGAGCGACGACCTGCGGGCCACCAAGGGCGATGATGCGCCCGGTCGACAGCCGGCCGGTGGTACAGAGGCGCCCGATGGCGATGACGTCCTGGTAATTCAGGTGCCAGACCTCGCGCTGCTCACTGACCGGGGCCAGGAAATGGATGTGGGTGCCTGCGAGACCGGCGGGGTGGGGACCGGCGAACTCCTGCACGACGACATCGGGTGTGTTGCCGGCGGGGACGTCAGCGCCGGCCTGCTTGCAGACGTATACCTTGCCCCCGGTGAGCTTCGACAGCACGGTCAGTCCGTGGACGAAATCCTGCGCCGATTCCGCGATGATGACCGCCGGATCGGCGGCCAGCGGGTTGGTATCCATGGCGGTAACGAAGATTGCGTACGGTTCCTGCTCCGGGTCGGCGACCATGCTGAAGGGTCGCGTCCGGAAAGAGAGCCACAGGCCGGAGGCAAGCAGGTTCTCCCGGACCTGTGATCCGTTCAGACCGCTCAGTTCCTCCGGCTTCCAGCAGTTGAAGGTTTCCTCTTCATCGCCGTCGAGCCGGATGGCGATAGTCTGCAGGAAGCGCCGTACGCCGCGTTCGATGTATTCCACCACACCGGACCCCGGGGCCGTGGTGGTGACGGCGGGGAAGTGCTTGCCGCGTACCAGCGGCTCTCCGAGCCGGACCCGCTGTCCTTCATTGACCAGCAAGGTCGGCAGACGCTTGTAGGCACCATAGTCACGACCCAGCACGGCGACTGTGCTGATGCGTGGCCCGTCATGGATTTTCTGTTCCGGGCCGCCGGTGACCGGTATATCAAGCCCGCGCTTTATCGAGATCATGAGTGTTGTTCTGGTTGTTTTGCCAGTCCCGGGAAATGCCGCATCATACCTCCTCTTATGCAAGCAAATTCATGCAAGAATTTGATGTAGATCAACTGGGCTGGATGTTCCATCTGTCCGGGTTTGCTGTTACAGCCTGATACGTATCAAGGCGCCGCGTGCCCGCCATTGTTGCCGCAGTCGCAGCCATCCGCAACAGGAACCTTCAGCATGGCGTGCTTCCGGCCATCCCGGGCGCGCGCACAGGCGGTCCGGATGAGGCGTGTTCCCGTCGCCGACGCACCGTTCAGGTGCGTTCCGGCTGTCTACTATACGACTCCCGTCGCGGCCAGTAACAGATCGCCGAGGATGATCGCGCTGGCACTGCCCAGGATCCGGCGCGGTGTGGGTGGGCGCGAGAGCACAAAACTCGCCGCAAGCAGCGCACTCAGGCTGAATACCCAGACGTACGCAGGGGACGGCCCGGCCCGGACGCTGGCAGCCCCCATGGCCAGCAGGAACACCGCGAACAGTGCTCGTGACATGCGCATGGTGGCGGTGGCGCCGTAACGTACGGCAAACGTATGCTTGCCGGCACTGCGGTCGGTCGTTATTTGCGGTGGTTGATGTGACAGCAGCAGGGAAACCGCCAGTGCAAAGAATGCCACGCTGCCGGTGGCGCATTCGAGGGACAGGCCCCTGCCTGTCAGCCACCACAGGCAACCGAACACACCCGGCCCGTAGCACATGCCGGTGACCCATTCCCCCAGGTGCGTGTAGGAAAGCGGGCGTGGCCCGGAATTGTAGAGGTAGCCCATCAGTACCAGGGGGGCGGCAAACGCGAGAATGCGTAGCTGGTCCGCCCGGGCCAGCGTGTACAGGCCGAGCAGGCCGCCTGCCAGCAGACTGGCGTAGCCATGGGCGCCGGCCCGTGACAGGTTCAGCCGGTGGTAGCGCGCCCAGGAGACCTTCTTTTCATGATCCGCACCGAGACGCCAGTCGCTTACGTCATTGAGAACGTTGATGGCGTGCTGCAGCAGGATGACCGCGAGCGTTGCCGTGATGACGTGGACCCGGGTCCGGCCGCTGCCGCCTGCCAGCAGCAGGACGGCAGCGCCGGGTAGCACCGAGATCAGGTAAATGGGCGGATCGAGCGCCTGCCACCAGCGGATGGCCGTGGCCTCAGCCGTGGGCATGGCGGCCGATCCCGAACGCCGGGGAAGTTCAGGCTGCTGCCGGGAAATATTCCTGCAGCGCCGCCTGGAACCACTCGTAGTGCTGCCGTTCCGAGTCGATCACCTTCTGGTAGACGGCTGCTTCGTCCGCATTGCCGTCCAGCTGTGCCTGGTCGCGGAAACGGGGATAGATGTTCACATACTCGCGTTCTTCCACTCGCATGGCGACACGCAGCGCCTTCTCCACGACACCCTCCGGATTCATGCCGATGAGCCGGTCGCAGTTGGCGCGGATTTCCTGCAGGGCATCGATTGCCCGCTGCGTGTCTGCGCCGCGTTGCGGCACGTCCATGTCCGCATACAGCTTCCGCATCCAGACTGCATGCAGCTTTTCCTCGCCGGCGACCTTGAGGAACAGGGTGGCCAGTTTCGGGTACCCGGCCTGCCTGGCCCAGCGCGCGAACTCGGGGTACATGATCTGGTTTTCGTACTCTTCTACGTCCACGAACGATGCGGCCGTTGCCCCGGAACTCTCACCTTGGCGGGCGGCAGCAAAACACTCGAAGATCATTGCCTCGGAAATTTCGGTCATATTCAACACTCCTGCGAACGTTTGGCCAGGCTCTTCAGAACAAAACGACTGTAGCCTATATCTATCCTCCGCAGGACGCAATATTCTCCCTGTCCCGTCGGGCGTTGCCCGTGAGGCGCGTCCGGGCTCCGGCACCCGATCCGTATTCCATCCTCGCCGCATCTTCGTTTAGCGTGTATTCTTCCACGATCATCATGGTTCGTGACAGGAGACCGCCAATGCAGTTGGGAATGATCGGGCTGGGCCGCATGGGAGCCAGCATGGTACAGCGGCTGATGCATGCCGGGCATGAATGTATCGTCCATGACACCGATCCCGCGGCGGTACAGGCAGTCGTCGACAAGGGCGCGCGGGGTTATCCGGGGCTGGCGGAATTCGTGGCTGCCATGGACACGCCGCGTGCCGTCTGGCTCATGGTGCCGGCGGCGGTTGTTGACCGGGTGCTCGATGCACTGGCGCCGCACCTGCAAGCGGGCGATATCATCATCGACGGTGGAAATTCGTGGTACCGGGACGACATCACGCGCGCCGAACGCCTGGGCGACGCCGGTTTGCACTACATCGATGCCGGTACCAGCGGTGGCGTGTGGGGGCTCGATCGCGGCTATTGCCTGATGATCGGCGGAGACACCACGGCGGTACGGCATCTCGAGCCGGTATTCCGTGCGCTGGCGCCGGGCGCGGGAGCGACCCCCAGGACACCGGGGCGCAGCGGCCCCGAACTGCCGGCCGAGCAGGGCTGGCTGCATTGCGGGCCTGCCGGTGCCGGGCATTTCGTCAAGATGGTACATAACGGGATCGAGTACGGTCTGATGGCCGCCTACGCGGAAGGCCTGAACCTGTTGCAACATGCCAACGTGGGGATGCAGGAGCGCAACACGGACGCGGAAACCACGCCACTGCGCGATGCGCAGGCTTTCCGCTACGACATCGATATCGCAGCCGTGGCCGAAGTGTGGCGACGCGGCAGTGTGATCTCGTCGTGGCTGCTGGACCTGACCGCGGAAGCATTGCACCGCAGTCCCCGGCTCGAGGAATTTGACGGCCGGGTTTCCGATTCCGGGGAGGGTCGCTGGACCAGCATGGCCGCCATCGAGGCCGGAGTGCCGGCACGGGTCCTGACCACCGCGTTGTACGACCGGTTCAGCTCGCGGGGCGAGAGTGATTTTGCCGACAAGGTGCTCTCCGCAATGCGCTTCGGTTTTGGCGGGCACCATGAAAAGACATGATGCAGGTGGGCAGCCGGACCCGGTCCGGGTGTCGCACAGCGGCAGTAAATGACCGGTCGTGACCGTGGCGAGCGGCGACTTTCCCCCCCTGATCCGCTGGCATGTCCACCCGGACGCGGCAGCGCTTGCCGGTCCGGTCTGCACGCGGATTCTCGCCGTGGCGCGCCAGGCGATCGCGGAACGGGGCGTTTTTCACATTGTGCTGGCAGGTGGCAACACCCCGGCAACGGTCTATCGATCCCTGGCGAGACACCAGGAGGACTGGCGAAACTGGCAGGTCTACTTCGGCGACGAACGCTGTTTGCCGGTGGACGACCCGGAGCGCAACAGCGTCATGGCCCGTGACGCCTGGCTGGGTCAGGTGGATATTCCGGAATCCAACGTCCACGTGATTCCCGCGGAACGCGGTGCCGCGAAGGCGGCACAGGCTTATGCGTCCGTGATCGCGGCGGCACGTCCCTTCGACGTGGTCCTGCTCGGCATGGGGGAGGACGGGCATACCGCCAGCCTGTTCCCGGGGCAACCACATGACGGCTGCGAGCCGGTACATGCCGTGCACCATGCGCCGAAGCCGCCCGCGGACCGGGTCAGTCTGGGAGAATGCGTGCTGAACGATGCACAGGTCGTGCTGGTGTTGATCACAGGTGGGGCGAAGCATGCCGCGGTGGCCCGCTGGAAGGCCGGCGCCGACCTGCCGGTTGCGCACCTGCACGGTCGTGCCGGTGTCGATGTGTATCTGGATGCGGCCGCCGATTGCGGCGCGGCAACGGACTGAGAGCCGTACCCCGGGCCGGGCCCGTTACTGGTCCGGCGCGTTCAGCGCTTCCAGGCGCCGCCTGGCTTCCGGTGAAATGCCGATGATATAGAACCCGGTCCAATGACGTTCCAGTTCAGGGTTGGACTGTGTCCACAGGCTTTCAATGCCGAGTTCGATCGGTGGCGTGGACGGATCCCCGAACACCAGCTCGACCTGGAAAATCCGGTTTTCTTCGATGGGACAGCTGCCCGTGATCATCATGCCGTCTTCGCTGTAGTTGACCAGGTTGCCGAGCGTGCGCCCGGTCTGCTGGTCCAGCACCTGGACGTTGCTTCTGACCTCGATGCGTTCCTGGCTGCGCATTTCACGGAAGGTGATTTCCGGTTTGTTCATATGCGATAACTCCTGAATTCAGGCGGTACCGGATTTCAGTCCGCCACCAAGCATGCGGCGGATCATTTCCAGCGTGCGCTGTATGAAGGGTTGCTGTTCCTGTTCCAGGATGACGGCGTTCCCGGACACCAGCAGCGCGGCAAGTTTGTTCTGGTGGATCATGCTTGCCTTGACCCCCATGCTGTCAACGAACATGTAATTGCCGGATATCCTGGAATACCAGGACAGCTTGAGTTGCTGCGGCAACTGGTCGGGGTCCGCCTGCATGGTGAACCAGGTGCCGAACGCCGTCTTGCGCAGTTTGTCCTGTGCCGCCTTTTCCGCCGGTGTGAGCAGGTACGGCTTGTCAGTTCCATTCGGCCAGGTTCGCTCCGGAGCGGGTACGGCGGCTGCTTCCTGCGCGTGGGTGCCCGCTGCGGTAGACGCGGCAGCTTCCGGGGGCGCGGGTGTTTCCCCGGCGGGTTCATACTCCTCCGGCGAGACGGCCTTGTCCTGCAGGCGGCTGATCAGTTCCAGTTGCGCGCTGTAGTCGCTGGTCCCGTGGTTGCTGAGCATTTCGAATGCCCGTGCCGTCTGCTTGCGAATGTCCGGCAGCTGGTCCGCCAGTTCCCCCCTTGCCTCGTCCGACACGCGTGGCTGGATACTCCACAGAATGGTCTCGAGTGAACCGGTGGCCAGTTTCCAGGCCGGGCTCTCGGTGGCACCGGGTTCGCGCAGGTAAATGAACATCAGTTTGTCCAGCCACACGTCACCAAGGAACTTGCGCATTTCCGGCGGGGGAGAGTAGCGGGTGACCAGTGACTCGATGCTGGTTGCGGCAGCATTGCGGGCCTGGTCGAGCTTTTCCCGCCCGGTTGCCGCCTGGCGACTGCGTTCCTCGATTGACGCCGACTTGTCTTCCAGCGTCCGGACATTGGTTTCCAGCAATTCCTGCAACTCGGTGAAGATTTCGAAGTTGCTTTCGAATTCCTCGATGATGCGCTGTACCACCGTCCGTATGCAGGGGAATATTCCGCGCTCGGGGTTGTTCTCGAATACCCAGCGGGTTCCTGCATGCGCGAGGTTGTTCAGCAGCCTGTGGGCGGGGTGGTTGATATTCGTAAACAGGCTCTTGTCCGCGATGGCGATTTTCAGGTACGGGGTGTGCAGCCGGCTCAGCTCGGCCTTGGCGATGCTGGGCAAATACTGGTCCCGGAGCATATACTCGAACATCATGCCGACCAGATCGATGATCTGCAGGTCCGCGCTGGGCAGCCTGCGCCGGTCGATGCCCATGAACAGTTGTTCGCGTTCGGCGCCGATGCGCCGCCGCATCGTGTCGATCAGCTGCTCCTGCTGGGAGGCCTGGGGCAGTGACGGATCGACCTCGAACGAGGAAACCGGGTCCTGGCGTCTCAGCTTTTGCACCCGATGGATGGCCGTCACGACTTCCTGCTGTGTCAGCGGGATCTCCGCACCCGTCCCCCGGGAGTCCGGTCGCCGCTTCTGGTCGAGGCCGTTCCGCTGCGCAATCAACTCAAGTACCGAGGAGAACAGTTCATCCGCCAGTGATCCGTTCTGCTGCGCGGACAGGCGGGATTTGCGGGCCGGGTCCGCGGTATCGCCCATGGACGTGGATTTGCCGGTGTTCGGGTTGCGCGGCACTTCGTATTTCAGATACGGGAGGATTCCCGCCTTGAGCAGCAACTTGTTGTATTCCTCGTAGAGCGGGCGGGTGTTTGCCAGAACGATCTTGTCGAACAGCAGGTAGACCACGAGCCGGGTTTCATGGTCGAGTACCAGATCCTGTACCGCAGCGTGAAAGGCGTGGGCCAGACACGACGGCCCGCCCGGGATGTCCGGTTCCTGCAGCTTCCTGCCTTGATTGAGCACGGCCAGTCGTTGCAGGATGGCGCCGATCGTCAGCGTGGCTCCCAGTGACGCAGTGCTGATCATGTTCTTGATTGCCACCTCGATGTCGGCATCCTCCTTGCTCTGGAGGCTCATCTGCGTGCTGGGTTTGCGTTGCCGGGATTTCCCCGCGGCGGTACTCGGGCGGGAGCTGAATCCGGAGAAACTGGCCGCGATCTCGCGATAGAAACGGCGTTCGATCCCGCTGCGGTCCTCCTGCAGGATGCTCATTGCGTCCATGAAACTGAGCCGTGATTTGCCGGTCTGGGCCTTTTCCGCAAATTCCAGGAATGCGGTGTTGCCATCCTCGAACAGCTTGGCGAGTTTCGGCTGCAGCAGTGTCAGGAGCTGCTGCTGGCAGGTTTCCAGCAAGGCAACGGTTCTATTCTGGTGGCTGGCTGCGGGTAGCATGTGTTGTCCGTTTCCAAGTCCGATGCAGGCCTTCTGGGCCCGGATTCCTACGACCTCTTCCCGAATCGGCCAAAACCGGGTTTTCTTGATGAAACAATGCGCTTCCGGTACCTGCAGGAGGTATGACGATGCCCCGGCGAAGCTGGCGTGGATCTTTGAATAGTGAGTATATACAGCAGGATACGGATCAACACGCGGGAAGCGCGCGCAGGGGTGACTGCAGGGGATCGGGGCTCGGCCGGAACCACGATATCCGGCAGCCCGGGGGAATCGGGTGTGCCGGGCCTGGCCCGGTTCAGAGGCTGTGCAGCATGTTCAGTTCGTGCAGGATCAGGAGCAGGTAGACCGGGATCAGCGCGTACATCAGGAAGCGAACGGAAATGTACCTGTAGATCCGGAAGTTGAAATGCATCACCAGTACCAGCAGCGCCGCTCCGGTGACACCCATTTTCACGAGGGTGAATATATGCAGGTCTTTCTGGATCAGCCAGTCCATCAGGATATTGGCTTCCACAGCGCCCTTGTCCAGCAGCACAGTGGTCAGAAACGCGTCCGCGAAGCACAGCAGGATGATGACCAGCGTTGCAATGAGGGGTTTGTGGCCGTGCCAGTCGAGATAGTGATTGAGCTGGTCTCCGGCGCGGCGGTTTTGTCTGCGACGGGTCTTGAACAAGGCCCCGTGGAAAGTGGACCGGGACAACGTCCGGCGATCGGCGGTGCGGAGCTCGCGGACGGATTCTTCTGTTTCGGACACCTGACAGCCCTCGGAGCGCTAGATTCTCAACAAATAACTGCAAACATTGTTCCATACATTATAACTATATGTTTAGTAGGATAAAGCATGGTTTCAGTCAGCGCTGCCTGGCGGCTCGACAGAGGCAATAGTTAAATTTATCGACAGGTTATTTGCCGATTTTCACGGAAAGAGGCTGCAATTTCCGGCAACTGGTGACATCCCGGGCCTATCTGTCGTGTATAAAATTCCGACAAGCGGGATAGACGCATTCTGGAAACAGTCAAATTTTATTTAATACCACCTGAATTTTTTATTCCCATGTATCGATCAACTATTTATGATAAGTATATATGGATACTGCAGTCGCGAACCTGCATGCAAAACCATAACAAGCGAGCATATATACCTTCGTCTATATCCGGCGTAATGTTGAATAGCTAAGATCATGGACGTGTGTATATGGACAATTTCAAGACATTCTTCTATATGTCCTTGTTAAGTCTGTATTTCAGTGAATACAGGCGGGGGCGGATTCTTGTTAAACGGAGGCGAAAATGGCAGACATGTTTTCTGAAGAGTGGATGAAAAGTTTCATGGACCAGTGGAATGCGGAACCGGAACTTTCAGATGCATTGCAGAAGATCAATTTCAATTCTGTGATTGCCTATGGATTCGACGGGGAAGACACCCCGCGGGGGGTACTGACGGTTGAAAATGGCAAGGCGGTGTCCGCGGGGGTCTACAACGGCGAGAAGGTGAGCTGGGACCTGCGAGCCACGTTTGACAACTGGAACAAGTGGATGGAAAAACCGCCGGGCATGATGGGGCTGGGTATGGCCTATACCTCACGCAAGCTCAAGTTCAACGTCGGTGACTATGGTGCAATGATCAAGGATCCGCGTATGGCCGGGCCGTTCATCAAGAGCTTCTCGGTGATGGGGCGTGCCTGACCGGATGTATACAGCGACTATGGTTGAAGCTATGGGCTTCGCTGCCGCTAATCTGTGAACCGGGTCTCAACGGGACCCCTTCACATTGCGATGCCGGTTTGCCGGGTAAGGACAGCTGGATGCCGGACGGCCGCCAGCCTGTCCTGCCGGCAAACGAGGCATCATCAAAGAATAACTGTGTGTGAGGATTAACGATGTTAATCAGAAATTTTGCTCTTGTTGGTTTCCTGTCGGCCGCCCTTGGCGCGGGGATTGCCTTTGCTGCAGCACAAGGCGACACCGTGATCACGGTGGTCGGTGTGCCGGTCGGGGCGACAGTAACACTGGGTGGTACGGTAATACCCGTCAAGGATGTGACCTTCGCGGCCCAGATTCCAGGCCGCGTGGAAACCATCGCCGGCGAGGAGGGGAGTCTTTTCGATAAAGGAGCGGAACTGATTACCATCAACACGGATGACCTGCTCGCCAAGCGCCGGGCGGCCTGGGCAAATCTGGCCAATGCGGAAGCAGCCTTGCGCAATGCCGGTGTGCAGTATTCCAGGGAATGGGTTTCGCCCTATGGCGGCCAGTCCAACGACATGATGGGCGGAATGAGTTCCATCATGCGCAATTTCACCAACCCGATGCAGAGTTTTTCCGGGAGCAGTGCTCCGGGTCTGGACCGGAACGCGCAACTCTACCAGTACGGCACCCAGATCGAGACCGCCCGCGGACAGCTGGCGGCCGCGCGTGCCAGTATCGACCAGATCGATTCCAAGATCCGTGATGCCAAGTCGGTTGCTCCGTTCAAGGGCGTTATCACCAAGAAACTCGTCGAAGTCGGTGATCCGGTGCAGCCGGGGCAGCCGATGCTGGAGTTTGCCGACATGTCCAAGTTGCAGATCAAGGTGGAGGTACCGGCACGCCTGATGCCGGGCGTGAAGGTTGGCATGGTTGTTCCGGCAAAGCTGGACGTGGGGAATGTGAATGTCCAGGCCCGTGTGGCCCAGATCTTCCCGATTGCCGATCCCGAGCGGCATACCGTGACGGTCAAGCTGGACCTGCCTCCGGGTGCGCCCGGCGGTGCCGGCATGTATGCCGAGGTCATGATCACGGATGTCAACGCCAAGGTTCGCGAGTTGCCGGTCGTACCGAAGAAGGCGCTGGTGTGGCGCGGAAGTCTCCCCGGGGTGATCGTGCTCAATGACAAGAATCAACAGGAACTGCGCCTGGTGAGGACGGGCGACGAGGTCGGTGCTGACGGGATTGCCATCCTCTCGGGTTTGCGGGTCGGCGAGCGGGTTGTCGTAAAGGGAGCCAACGAGGAGACGGAAACCGGAAAGTTATGGAATTAGAGCAGCGCTGCAGAGGCCGGAAATGTGCCGGCAACAAGCTGATAATTTAACAATAACCAGTAGTCCCCTGACGAGATGCCGTGCGCGTCTCTCGTACCGCCAGGGCGTGATCCGGGCACCGGTCAGGGGTAGCAAGAAGGCGGGACACTCTCATGGCTGATCAAGAAAAACAGTTTTCCACTCCAGTGCAACACGACGCCCACTCCCTGGGTATCGCAGGCCGAACGGCGCGCCTCTTCATCACCTCGCCGGTAACGCCGATGCTGCTCATCGTGGCATTGCTGGTCGGTCTGCTGGGCCTGTTCTTTACACCGCGCCAGGAAGACCCGCAGATCTCGGTCCCGATGATCGATGTCTTTGTCCAGTATCCCGGCGCGACCGCTGACCAGGTTGCCACTCTGGTGACCGAGCCACTGGAAAGACTGCTGCTGGAAATTCCCGGGGTCAAGCATACCTACACCGCGACACAGCGCGGTGCGTCAATGATCACCGTGCGGTTCAAGGTTGGCGAGGACATGGGCCAGTCCATCGTCAAGGTGCGCGACAAGATCCTGTCCAACATGGACAAGATCCCGCCCAATGTCATGCAGCCGCTGATCAAACCGGTGGCAGTGGATGACGTGCCGATCGTGACGCTCACCCTGTGGTCGAAGGATATCGATGACGGTGCCCTGCGGCTGCTGGCACTGGACCTGTTGCAGAACCTGGGTGGGGTGGATGGCGTCGGCAAGGGCTTCATCGTCGGCGGGCGCGAGGAACAGGTCCGTGTCGAGGTCATGCCGGAACGCATGTCCGGTTTCGGAATCAGCCTGCAACAGGTGGCGCAGACCATCCAGACCGCGAACTCGGAACAAACCACCGGCGATGTCGAATCGGGCGGGATGTCATTTTCGGTGCGTACCGGTTCTTTCCTGACCAATGCGAAGGAAATCGGACGTCTGGTCCTCGGTATCCGCAACGGCGCGCCCATCTACGTGCGCGACGTGGCAAAGGTAACCCAGGAGCCGGCGGAGCCGAGCCACATGGCCGCGTTCTACTCGGGCGCTGGAGAAAAGTCCACCGCCCGCCGGGACGAGGCAGACGGTGCTCCGGCCGTGACGGTTGCCATCGCCAAGAAGAAAGGCACCAACGGGGTGACGATTGCACAGCGCATCCTGAAGAAGGTGGATTCCCTCAAGGGTGAGTTGATTCCCAGCAATGTCCATGTCGAGGTCACCCGTAACTACGGCAAGTCCGCCAACGACAAGGTCAATGAACTGCTGGAAGCCATGCTGGAGGCCTCGGTCATCGTGGCAATCCTGTGCATGATCGGCCTCGGCATCCGTTCCGCCGTCGTGGTGCTCGCGGTCATCCCCGTGGTGATCCTGCTCACCATCTGGTGGGCGATGATGGTCCATTACACGATCGACCGCGTCAGTCTGTTCGCGCTGATCTTTGCCATCGGTATTCTCGTGGACGACGCTGCCGTGGTGGTGGAAAACATCTTCAGGCGCTGGCTGGAAGCAGGCAAGACCAGCGTCTCGATCGCGATCGACGCCGTGCGCGAGGTGGGTAACCCGACCATCCTGGCAACCTTCACCATCATCTCCGCATTGCTGCCGATGGGCTGGGTGAGTGGACTGATGGGGCCCTACATGCGGCCCATTCCCGTGCTCGGTTCTTCGGCGATGTTCTTCTCGCTGCTGGCCGCGTTCATATTTACACCGTGGATGACGGTCAAGATGGCGCCCAGGCATTCTGCCTTGCGCCGTGCCGAGGAGAAGGAAAAAAAGACCCATCGGCGGATCAGGAAGGTTTATCGCCCGATCATCATGCCGCTGATCAGGAACCGCAAGCTGGGCCTGCTGTTCCTGTTCAGCATCATCGGCATTACCGCCGGCCTGTGCGTGATGTTCTACACCAAGTCCGTGCCGGTCAAGATGCTCCCCTTCGACAACAAGCCGGAATTCTCGGTCATCGTGAACATGCCGGATGGTACCGCCATGCCGGATACGGCCAACGTGGTGATGGCGCTGGCCGAGGCGGCCCGCAAGATACCCGAGGTTACCGCCGTTACGACCTATGCGGGCACCGCACAACCGTTCAACTTCAACGGTATGGTGCGTCATTATTACCTGCGTCAGCGCCCCTGGGAAGGCGACCTGCTGGTCATGCTCAAGGACAAGCACGAACGCGAACGTGGCAGTCATGAAATCGCCGTCGCGGCCCGCCACCTGCTGAAACCGATCGCGGACAAGATGGGTGCACGGATCGCCGTGGTCGAAATGCCGCCCGGTCCGCCGGTACTGCAGACGGTCGTGGCGGAGGTGTACGGTCCGGATGCCGCAACCCGCCGCCATGTGGCCAGGGACCTGACAAACATGTTCGACCACACCAAGAATGTGGTTGATGTCGACAATTACATGGCCGATCCCTATGAGTACTGGCACTTTGTGGTGGATACCGAAAAGGCGGTACGCCGCGGTATTTCGGTCGATACCATCAACAGCAGCCTGGCCATGGCCATGGGTGGCTACAAGCTGGGTGACATCAAGCGTGGCACCGTTCTGGAACCGACCTATATCGTGATGCAGGTGCCGCTGGCCATCCGTTCCCAGGTTGCCCGGCTCGGGGATCTCCCGATACCGGCCAATGACGGTCGCATGGTGCCGCTGTCGGAACTGGGCGAGTTCCGCAAGGGATATGAAGAACCGATCCGCTACAGCAAGGATCTGAAGCCCATCGAGTATGTGGTCGCGGAAATGGAGGGTCGCCTCGGCGCGCCCATCTACGGCATGCTCGATATCGAGGACAAGGTCAAGCAATACACGACCCCGGCAGGCAACCACATGGAGACCATGCCGAAGACGATCCTCGGCAAACCCGGCGACTGGACATTCATTGGTACACGCGCGGCGCCGGATGAAAAGGCCGGTTACGAGTGGACCGGTGAATGGACCGTTACCTATGAAACGTTCCGTGACATGGGTGGCGCCTTTATCGCGGCACTTGTGCTGATCTACGGCCTCATCGTCTGGGAATTCCGGAACTTCGCGCTCGCCGGACTGATCATGGCGCCAATTCCGTTTACCCTGATGGGCATCATTCCCGGACACTGGCTGCTCGGCAAGGAATTTACCGCAACGTCGATGATCGGGATGATCGCACTGGGCGGCATCATCGTCCGGCAATCCATCCTGATCGTCGATTTCGTCAAGAACGAGGTGGCGAGAGGCAAGGATGTTACCGAAGCGGCGGTGCATGGCGTCGAGTTGAGAATGCGTCCGATCATCATTACGACCCTGGCAGTGATGGGTGGATCATTTGCGATTCTGGGCGATCCCATTTTTAACGGAATGGCAATCAGCCTGTTTTTCGGGCAGGGCATCGCCACCACCATGGCGCTGCTGATCATTCCGCTCGGTTGCATCAGTGCCAGAAAGCAGTTCTATGTCCAGACGGCGGACGACGGCACGATTGGCATCAGCCCAGCCTACAACATCGTGGAACACGTGGAGCCCGAAAAGGCCGGCAGTCCGGCGGCACCGTCTCTGCTGATGCGTATCTGGGGTGGAATCTTTTTCCTGTTTTCCTGGCTTTTCATCATTATCAAGGCCGTTTTCACCCTGATCGGGATGGGATTCAAGGGGCTCGCCGGCAAGTTCACGAGACGGAAGGGAGGGTCTCCACCGCCTCGACCGCCGGCACCCGGCGGCGGGACGCCGCCGCCTCCCCGCCAACCACCCCCCCGGGGGGGTGGTACGCCACCACCACCGCGGGAGACCCCCGCGGGTGCCGGCGGAACCCCGCCACCACCACGGGAGGTGCCCGCGAGCGCCAGCGCGACACTTGCGCCACAGGAGGTCCCGGCGAGCGCCAGCACGGCACCACCACAGGAAGTGCCTGCCAGTGCACCTGCGGCGCCTCCGTCACCTGAGGCGGTGCCTGACCGCGCTGCCGCGTCGCAGGAGGTTCCTGCCGCGGAGGGTACGCCAGCTCCGGAAATCGTGGAGGCGGCGGCCGCAACTGAACCGGTCAGTGAAGCCCGGGTCGAACCACCGGCTGAAATGGTTGATCCGCCCGCGCCGGCCGCGGCTGCCTCATCTGCCGAGGCGGAACCGGTGGGACAAGATCGTGATGTAACCAAAGTGGATGCATCGATGATGGGTGATGAGGCCGACGAGGAGGATGACACCTCCGAAAGCGCCATCGGTAAGAAACGCAGGGGTATTCGTCTGAAGCAGGACCTGAACTAGCCGGGTTCTCCAGCACAGCAAAACGGGAAGGTACACATACATGAAGCTTTACAAGCAGTCTTCAGTCGTGGTTGCAGTTGCTGTCATCCTGTCAACTTCCAGCGTATTTGCTGAGGAATCACCTCCGCCATTTCACTATTCAGACGACTGGACACTGGTATCCGCGCCACCGCCCACCGGTCCTTACCGATCGGTCAACATCGACCCCCGCATACCGGGGGCCGGGGCGGTTGAGCCAATGCGGGTGATGCCATCCCGGTTGCGCGCAAGTGGCGCAGCGGAGCCAGCACCTGCGCCGGCGAATGCAGCTGCCGCGGTGCAGACGGCTCCACCTGCGCAGGAACAATATGCACCGGAAGCACCGGTTGCAGCGGAGGAACCACCGGCACCGG
>CAYUFA010000004.1:0-62996 GCA_964443845.1 uncultured Ectothiorhodospiraceae bacterium | reverse complement strand
CAGGAACAATATGCACCGGAAGCACCGGTTGCAGCGGAGGAACCACCGGCACCGGAAAAACCGGTTGCAGCAGCGGAATCACCGGCACCGGTAGAACCATCTGCGACAGCCGAATCCCCTGTATCCGTGCAAGCACCCGGTGCACCGGAGATTGCGACATCCGTTCCGGGGAATGCCCCGGCTGCCGGCATTCCCGCTGCGGCTGAGACGGAGCTGTCACCGCTGGAAACCGCGCGGCCCTATGGACCACCTGCTGCAGGCGAGGAAACGGAATACGGTGAGCCGCACCCGGGAAGCAGCGGGCAAATGCCGCCGGAATATCAGCCACCACTGCATGGATACGGCAGGGCATACCCGCCTCCGCCGATGCGTAACTACCCGGCGCCGAGGTATCCCTACTACCAGCAGAGGTACCGCGGTACCCAAAACGCGGTTCCACCGCCCGGCTACTACAACCCGCAGCGCAGTAACGAAGAGCCGGAGGTGCCGCCGCCACCGGCTTACGAGGGGATGTACGGGCGTCCGCCCTATCCGGGAAACGGCTGGTGATCCAGCGTTTCCCGATCCGCTCCCTTGAACCATGAAACGGGATTCAGGGTCATTTCTTCCAACACGACTGGTTTCTGTATTTATAATCTTTTTGGCATGTTCCGTCCTGTACGGGTGTGGCTCGAGTGAGGACGACATGAAACAGGCTGCACCCGCGCCATCCACCCAGAAGAATCCGCCCCCGGTCGCGGTTGACTGGTATCCGTCCCCCAAGGTCCAGCAGCCACAGCTGAGGTTCGCCCCGGAACCCGGGCAGCCCGGTACCGGACAATGGGGGGGGGCATCAGCCGGTTTTCAGGCAAACCCGGCGCAGCCATCCGCAGGCGTTCCACAAAACTGGATTCTGGTGCCGGCAAACGGATATTTCACGGGCCAGACCGGCGGGACGACCAACCTGAATCCTGCCCCTGGAACCGGGCAGCAGGTCACGCCATGGAACGTGCCTGCGCCGCAATCGCGGATTTACCGCCTGCAACAGGTTCCCCAGCAGACCTATGGATATCCACAGCAACCCGTACAGCCGCCCGCTCAGCAACCCTATTCGTACCAATACCCGGTTGCGCCACCGGCCACCTATGTGCAACGGCCATGGGGTGAATACAGCGGCAACAGCACAGGGAACTCCCAGGGCGCCAGTGCAGGGCAGAAGCCGGCTGAACCTCCTCCCTGGGGCGCCCCGGGCTATGGCTATGCACCGGCTCCCTGGTTCGGTTACGACGGAGCATACCCGGGACTCATGGAACCCGGCTATGCCTGGTAACCGGGATGCTGCCGGTTCCCGTCAGCCAGGAAATTCTTCCGGGCACGGAAGATTCCAGCATGCCGTTGCTGCCACCGGCCATCAGGTACGCTGCATGCTGTGCGCCCCGTGCCCTGGTACAGCGATTGCGGCGATCATTGCGGTTCCGGCAGAACGTGGATGACGGGAAGGAAAACACCGTCGCCATGGTGCGTCCGGGCCGGGGTACATATCGTTCGCGCAGAGTGGCAGTGGTTACTGAGCGGGTAAGCCCTGTTGTGACCGTGTCAGATCCGTGCCTTTCCGAATGATCGGAATGGCTACTGAATTGGTTGCCCCGGCGAATCCGGGTTGCCGATGCTGTGTTACTTTATCCCTGAAGTACATGGTTCAATTCAAATCAGGGAGTTACCGCGACTGAATATTCAATGGTCGCACTTTCAGGAGATTGTTAAATGAACAAAGCAAGGAAAACGTTGTGTGCGGCTGCAATTGCCGGACTTTTCGCAGTACCATTTTCGGCTGCACATGCCTGGGGTGGCTGGGGACCCTGGGGTGGTAACAACTGGGGTAATGGCTGGGGCAATGACTGGGGTCCGTTCGATGGCGATGGCAGTGGTGACTTCAACATGAACTTTAGCGGTTCGGGTCATGGTCATGGCTACGGGCGTGGCTACGGGCGTGGCTACGGGTACGGAAATGGTTATTATGGCTATGGTCCGTATGGCTATGGCGGCGGGCCTTACGGCTATGGCGGACCTTATGGTGGTGGCCCGTATGGCGTCCCGTACGGGGCCCCACCCGTAGCGGCACCGGCAGCTCCGGCGGCCAGTAAGTAAACCGGCATGGAGTGAGCCGGCATTGGCCGGCTCACTCTTTTTTATTCACCAGATTACTCAGGCTTGATATACACAATCGACATTCTCGGATCATGACATGCGAACCAATCTGATCAATCTTACATGGGCGTTACTGGCAATCCTCGTTATTCCGGTTTGTGCGCGTGCAGCAGCTGAATTCAGCGCGGATACCGTCGAGTCTCACCCCCAGTATGGTGAGCACAAGGGACACCTGTACATGGGGCATGACCGGATGCGAACCGATTTCGAAATGAACGGCCAGCAGTTCATCCAGATCATCGATCTGGACAAGCAGCAGGCTATCATCATCAATCCGGCTGATAAATCTTTCATGCGCAGGGCGGCGGCACGGTCAGACATGATGAAGCCGCCCCCGGCAGCCAATGACAATCCCTGCGCAAACATGCAGAATCTCGTGTGCAAGGACGACGGTCCGGAGGTCATCGACGGCAGAAAAACACACAAATGGGAGATTACCAGGGCCGGCCAGACCGGTGCCCTGGTGTTCTGGCTGGACGACCAGCGCAAGATTCCCATCCGCCAGCAGATGCCTGACGGATCATCCATGGAGATGCGCATGCTGGGCACGGAAGTCGTGAACGGACGCAAGACCGAGAAATGGGAAATTACCAGCCATTCCGGTGACGGGCAGAGCCAGACATCCCTGCAATGGTATGATCCGGTACTGAACATGAATATTCGCGTACAGCAGCCAGGCGGGTTCACGCGCAACCTGACCAACATCAAGCTGGGCAGGCAGCCGGACAGCCTGTTTTCCGTGCCGGCGGGCTATACCGAGCGCACCGCTCCACAACAACCTGAAAAGTAAGGGTTTCTGCCGGATCGCGACTCGTTTCGACAGTCACAGCAGGAGGGGGCAGAGCTGGCAAAATGATCACGGTAATCGCAAATCTGAAGGGTGGCTCCGGTAAAAGCACAGTGGCATTCAATCTCGCCGTGTGGCTGGAAAGTAACGGGCGCAAGGTCATCGGATATGACCTTGACCCGCAATGTACCTTCAGTGATCTTGCAATGCTGCGCCGGGAGATCGGTAACAAGCCCGACCTTGAAATCCACTCGGTACGGGCGGTACTCGGCGAGCAGCTTACCGCACACGCCGGATGTGAAGTGCTGGTGGATGTCGGTGCTGCAAACATGGCGGCCATGAAGGAGGCCATGGCTGCGGCAGACCGGATCCTGATACCGGTACCGCCCAGCCAGGCGGATGTCTGGGCGACCCAGAGATTCCTGCATATCCTCGGACCGGATCTGGAAATGATCAGGCTCAACGGTGCACACAGAACACTGGCATTTGTGAATCGTGCGGATACCAACCAGTCCATCCGCGAGACGCAGGAGACGGAGGAGGCGCTGCGCATGTTGTCCGGCATCGACACGGTCATGCCCCAGTGTCTTAAAATGCGGACCAATTTCAGGCGTTCACTCAGTGAAGGGCTGGCCGTATTCGAAATGTGGCCGCGCAGCAAGGCGGCGCACGAGTTCCGGGGGCTTGCTGCAGCACTCTATCCGGAAGTCGTCGGGCAATTGAACTAATTTCAGGAGCAAGAACGATGAACCTGTTCGCGCGTATACTCAGTCATGGTTTTGCACTGGCGCTGGTTGCGCTGTTGGCACTCGGGCTGATTTACAGGGGAGACCTCTTCCCGGGTTTGAAACTCCCTCACTTTCTGGCTTCTGGACCGGCGCGGAAACAGGAGGCAGCAACTGCACCCGCCGCGCCCGCAAGCACCAGCACCGCCCCTTCGTCCACGATGGTCCTCGAAGAGCCAGCAGGAATGCCGCAACCCGGTGTGGCGGTGGTGACGACCGAAGCGGAGACCGGGAGCCCGGCAACTGCAGCAGGGAGCGGCGCCGGGAATGCAGAGACCACCACCCGGCCGACGCCGGTGACCGCCAGCACGGCGGAGCGTCAGGAAAGCGCAGCCGCTGCCGGGGCTATGAATGCGCCTGCAGCGCCCGCGCAGGCAACGGATGAATCCGGTGCCTCCGGTACCTCGGGTGCAGTGGAGCCGCCGCCGGTGCAACAACCGGCACCGGCACCGCAGGAGATGCCGGCTGAGCCGTCCGCAGTACCGCCGGAGGCCGCTGCCGTAGCACCCTCCGGGACCGAGTCTGCGCCACCGACCAGTGTCAGCACGCCGCCCGCCGGCGCGCCACCCGCTGCCGGGGCTGGTGTTCCCGCGGGCCCGCAGGAAGCGGCACCGGCGGCCGCTCCCGCAGCAGCGCCGGAAACCGCCGCAGCCACCCCGGAGAGTGCCCGGCCCGCGCAACCGGAAATGGAGAACCGGGAACCTGCTGCAACCCCGCCGCCGGTTCAGGAACCGGGCCAGGCAGGCGCGCCTGGCGCGCAGACCAGTGCCTACCGGGTGCTGGAAGCTGCGCGTGAATCGTACTGGCTGCGGGACTATGCAACCGCGGAGAAGCAATACAATGACCTGATCAGCATGGACCCCGACAATCCGGACTGGTACGGAGAACTGGGTAACATGTATTTCTCACAGGGTGAGTGGGACAAGGCATCCGCAGCCTACTATGAAGCCGGCGTGCGACTGGTGAAGCAGGGGATGAGCACCGAGGCGGAGCAGCTGGTGGAAGTCATCCGCGGTTTGAAAGGGACACAGGCAAGCGACCTTGAAGAGAAGATCAAGGCAGCATCGGCATCCACTCCCGCCCCTTGATGCAGACCGATTAACGGGGAGACAGTATCATGATCAGACTCATCTGGAATTTATTCGCTCTGCTGGGCCTTGCTCTGGTGGCCGGTATCATCTGGCTGTCGCTGACGTTTGGTTTCGGTATGCAGAATTTCCGCGATCTGGGGAACTTGTCATCGTTCGACAAGCAGGCGCCCGAAGTCTACATGACCATGATCAAGACCCTGCTCGCTACCGGGAATGCTGCCGAGGCGACGGTCTGGAAGATCCCGGTGGCGGATGGTCTCACTGCGGCGGATGTCGAACAGACCGTGCGCTTTGTGGCAAACGAACACAATATCAAGAATGTCGGCGAGCTGCCGCTGTCAGAGCAGGTGAAAGCGATGACCGGAAAGCCGCAGCGCTATTTCAAGATCTACATGTTCTGCAACCCGCCGACGGGAGCGAAGATGGTGGATTATTCCCCAGCCTATTCCGCCTATCTGCCCTGCAGGATCTCGGTGGTGGAGGACAAGACCGGAAAGCTCTGGCTCTACACGATGAACATGGACATGATGATTCATGGCGGGAAATCACTGCCTCCGGAACTCTATCAGGAGGCGAACAACGTCAAGGAAGTCATTCTGGATATCATGAATCGTGGCGCCAAGGGTGATTTCTGATTCGGAAATGTAGCTGTTTGTTTATGGCATCGGGGTGTGTATGCCCGGATATAATCCCTGTGATCGATTCTGTGTCTTATCGAGAGGGTCCATAAATGAAAGAAAATCAGGAGAAAACCATGGGGGGCAAGGAAGAGGTGTTTACCAATGACATGGCCTCCTGCATGGACAAGTTTGCCCGTACCTTTGAAGCCAGTGCACGGCGCTGGGAGCTGGTGGTGTACCCGTCCCTGCTGGCGTTCATCGTCCTGGCGGCATACGGGTTCTACCTGATCTATATGTTAACCGGTGATGTCAACCGCCTGGCCCGCAGCATGGAAACAGTCGTGATCTCGATGAACGACATGTCCCACAGCATGACCAGTGTGACCGGAAATGTCGCCAGGATGTCCGGCAATCTTTCCGCGATTGCCGATGACGTTGGTGCGGGGTCGCACGACATGAACCACCTGCTTGGAAAAATGGACAGTATCAATCATTCCGTGGGCGTCATGTCGGTCCCCATGTACCAGATCCGGAACGACATGGGGCGTATGACAAACAACATCCATGATGCAACCGGACCGATGAATATGGCCAGCGGGCTGTTCCCGTTCTGAGCGGGACATCGTTCCCGGCTGACCGGCATTCCGCGGGCGCCGCCGGTCAGCCGCAGGCGGCAGTGCCCGGGTAACCACGGATGGCGGCTGGAGAAAACCATGTCTGGCGCAGGAAAAGCCATCAAACAACGTCTTCGCAGTCTTGAGGAACATCTGCAGCAGGAAAACCCGGTGCTGGTTGCCGCGGTGGATAGCTACCGCCATCTTGACCAGGTCGGGCGCGCCATGGGGCTGCTGGATTCGGAACAGTCCTTTGCAACGCAGATTTCCTGGTGGCCGATGATCTCGGTGCTGGGGACGTTTTCCGCCGGCAAGTCCACGTTTATCAATCATTACCTGGGCGAAACACTGCAGTCGACCGGCAACCAGGCGGTCGATGACAAGTTCACCGTGATCTGCTACGGGAGCAGCCGGCACGCGCAGGCATTGCCGGGGACGGCCCTGGACGCCGATCCCCGTTTCCCGTTTTACCAGATCAGCGAAGAGATCGAGAAAGTCGCCCGCGGGGAAGGACGCAGGGTCGATGCCTACCTGCAACTGAAGACGATTCCGTGCGAGCGGCTCAGTGGGCGCATCCTCATCGATTCGCCCGGGTTTGATGCCGATTCCCAGCGCGATGCAACATTGCGCCTGACGGATCACATTATCGACCTGTCCGATCTGGTGCTGGTGTTCTTCGATGCACGCCATCCGGAGCCGGGTGCCATGCGGGATACACTCAGACACCTGGTCGGCCAGACCATCCGCCGCCCCGACGCTACCAAGTTCCTGTACATACTCAACCAGATGGATACGACGGCGCGGGACGACAACCCGGAAGAGGTGGTCGGGGCCTGGCAGCGGGCGCTGGCCCAGGAAGGGCTGACCGCCGGGCGCTTTTACTGCATCTACAATCCGGAAGTGGCCGTGGCGATTCCCGACGATTCCCGCCGCGCGCGGTACGAGGCCAAGCGGGATCGCGATCTGGCGGATATCCAGCAGCGGATCCAGGGCGTCAGCGTGGAACGAGCGTACCGGATTACCGGGACCCTGGACAAACTTTCCCATTACATCGAGGAGAAGGTCGTACCGGCGGTCACGGAGTACCGGACGATCTGGCGCAGGCACGTCCTGTGGGGAGATGCCGTGGTTGCCGTCGGGCTCGTGCTGGTACTGGCACTGGCCAGCCGGTTCTTTGCCCCGGGCAATCCGGGAGGGCAGGGTTCCGGCTGGCTGATGGCAGGCTACCTGGGACTGGTTGTGATCGGCACCGCACTGTTTGGCTGGTTGCATTTCCGGATCCGGGCCTTCGCCGCGCGCAGGTTGCTCAGGATGATCGAGCGGGATCGCTCGCCAGGCATGGAGACCGAGCGACTGAAATTTGCGTTCCTGCACAATACCCGTCCATGGATCAGTATCTTTTTGCGCCATCCGGTGGGCTGGAATCGCCTGAACCGGAATCGCCTGCACCGCGTGATCGCCGATGCCAACCGTTTCGTACAGATTCTGAACGACCGCTTTACCAATCCTTCCGGTGCGGCCAGGAGTGAACATCCCGGCAGTGTTGCGCCGCCGAAGCCGGACGTGCAGGACCGCTACGGGCCTGCCGGCGCCGTCCCCGAGAAACGTGCTCCCGGGTAAGCGGCTCAATAAAGGCGGCCATGTAGCCGCCTTTATCATTAATTACGCGTAATTACGCGAATAGATCTGCTATGCCGCCTTGCTGCGCTGTACCTACACCGGCCGGATCCAGCTGGCCGGATCCAGCTGGCCGGAACCGAAAACCAGGCCGCAGCGGGGGCCGGGAGCGTTGCGCTGGAATAGCTTGACCAGGAGCCTTCCGACAGCTGGAATGATCACCCATCCCGCAAAGCACGCATCCCCGCATAGCCATGTCCAAAAATATCCGCTGCCGCTGGAGCCGAACTCCGTGTTGAAATCCAGACAGGAAAAGACACCGATATCGAACCATAACCGTTGGATAGACTCTATTCCCCGAGGACAGGTGAGCGAAATGCAAAACAACCCGACAGGGAATCACCGGCATGCTCCGGAGATATCCATCTTCCTTTCTTGCAAATACAAAGCGTTATAACACCTGGCCAGAACACCGGTGGTTGTCGGTTGTTCGTACACGCTGCAAGGTCAGGAACGGCGGGTACAATGCGGTTGTGGTGGCCTTGTTCCCGGGCCATGTGACAGGCAAAGCGAATGAACTCCCCGGGCCAATCGGAAAATCAGCCGGTTACAGACATACAGCCGCTGCTGTCCGGCCGTGCCGAACCGGAGCGGGCGTTACTGCAACGCGCCTGGCAAACGGCGCTCAAGGCCCATCAGGGGCAGTTGCGGGCCTCCGGTGAACCCTACCATCTGCACGCGCTGGCGGTCAGCGAGATACTCGACAGTCTCCATCTCGACACCAGAACCCTGGTGGCGGCAATCCTGCACGATGTCGTCGAGGATACCGATGTCACGCTGGAGGCCATCCGCGACGAGTACGGCGAGGAAGTCAGCCGCATGGTCGATGGCGTCACCAAGATGGAAAAGATCGGCGAGTACCAGCAAGCCGGCCTGGTGGACAAGGGGAACCATCCCCAGGCGGAGAGCCTGCGCAAGCTGCTGCTTGCGATGGCGGAAGACGTGCGCGTGGTACTGATCAAGCTGGCGGACCGGCTGCATAACATGCGGACCCTGCAACACCTGGACCCGGAACGGCAGCGCCGGATTGCCCGGGAGACGCTCGACATCTATGCACCGCTGGCCAACCGCCTGGGTATCTGGCAGATCAAGTGGGAACTGGAAGACCTTGCCCTGCGCTATCTGGAACCGGAAGCCTACCAGTCGCTGGCTGCCCAGCTGGCGGAAAAGCGTGCGGACCGCGAACGTTACATCGAGCGGGTCATTTCCCTGCTGCAACAGCAGCTGATGAAGGCCGGTGTGGCCGCTTCGGTGAGCGGCCGGCCCAAGCACATCAACAGCATCTGGCGCAAGATGCAGCGCAAGCGCCTGGACTTTGACCAGATTTTCGATACCCGCGCCGTGCGCATCCTGGTGGACACGGAAAAGGACTGTTATGCCGCACTCGGCGTGGTGCATGGCCTGTGGCGGCACATCCCGAAGGAATTCGATGACTACATCGCCAACCCCAAGGAGAATCTGTATCGGTCCCTGCATACGGCGGTCATTGGTCCGGAAGGCCGCACGCTCGAGGTGCAGATCAGAACCCGCGATATGCACCGCCATGCCGAACTGGGCGTGGCAGCACACTGGCGCTACAAGGAGAGCGGGGAGTTTGACGCCGGTTATGAGGAGAAAATCGCCTGGCTCAGACAGCTGCTCGAATGGCATGACGAGGAGCACAGCGCCAACGATTTTGTCGACCGTTTCAAGTCCGAGGCGTTCCAGGAGCGGGTCTACGTGTTGACACCGCAGGGCAGGATCATCGACCTGCCCCAGGGTGCCACGCCACTGGATTTTGCCTATGCGGTCCATACCGAGATCGGCCATCGCTGCCGCGGTGCGAAGGTCGACGGCCGCATTGTGCCACTCACCTACCAGCTGAAGAACGGGGAGCAGGTCGAGGTGCTGACCACGAAACAGGGCCGGCCAAGCCGGGACTGGCTGAATTCACACCAGGGATATCTGGTGACCTCGCGGGCCCGTTCCCGGGTACGGGCCTGGTTCAGGCACCAGGATTATGAGCACAATATCGCTGCAGGCCGTGGCATCCTCGACCGCGAAATGCACCGGCTTGGTGTGAGCGGGCTGGCAGTGGAACGGCTTGCCGGGCGGCTGGGGTTTCGCAAGGTGGAGGAACTGCTGGCCGGCCTGGGCAGCGGCGACATCTCTGCCGGGCAGTTGGCCGGTGCGGTTGCCGACCTTGTGCCGCGTGAGGAGATGTTACGGCCGCGCACGCCGCGCGCTGCCGGCAGGGGCCGTTCCGGGGCCGACGGTGCTTTCAATATCCAGGGGGTCGGCAACCTGCTGACAACCACTGCGAAATGCTGCAAGCCGGTGCCGAACGACCCGATCATCGGCTATATCACCCGGGGACGGGGCGTCACCGTCCACCGGCAGGATTGTGGCAACATCCTGCGCCTGCAGGGCGAGGATCGAAGACGGCTGATCGAGGTGAACTGGGGCGAGCAGGCGGACTCCGGTTACCTCGTGGACATCCTGGTGGAGGCGTACGACCGCTCCGGACTACTGCGTGACATTACTGCCTTGCTGGCCAACGAAAAGCTCAATCTGACCAGCGTCAACACCTTGACCGACGAACGCGACGGAATTGCCCGCATGCAGCTGACGCTGGAAATCGGAGACATCGGCCAGCTCAGCCGGGTGTTGTACCGGATTGCCCAGTTACCCAACGTGATCTCGGCACGGCGCAAGGTTTAGGCAGCGATCCGGGTGGCGGCAATTTGACGTTCCGGTACGCCGGTCGGGAAACCTGCTGCATGCCAGGATCCGGAGCCGGGCACAGTCGGCTGCCCGGGAAGGGGTGGCATGACGCAAGACCGGCCCTGCCAGATACAGGTGCCGCGTCGGCGGCCTGGCGTGGTTGGTGCCCCGGAGACGATTTGAACGTCCGACCTGGCGCTTAGGAGGCGCCCGCTCTATCCAGCTGAGCTACCGGGGCAGGATCAGGACAACGTTTGAGTTGGTGGAGCCGAGGAGGATCGAACTCCCGACCTCTTCATTGCGAACGAAGCGCTCTCCCAGCTGAGCTACGGCCCCGGACAAACTGGCTGCCCATTCTACACGCGCAAGGGGTCGGGTGCTATCCGTCTGTCCGGTGGCGGAGCCCCGCAGCGGCGCACAGAATCCGCTCCAGGGCAACGAACTTGGTTGCAACCTGTATCGCGTCCAGCGGGTACTCGTCACGATGGATTTGATCTCGCAGTGTCCTGATTCGTGACAGTGTGCGGGCATCGTAAGCAAAATAGTCTGGCTGCATGTTCCGGTATGCTTCCTGGGTGAGAGCAGTTGCCAGGTGATGACTTGTGCTGTTTCCTACGTTCCTTCTATCGTCCTTCCCGGGAGGGTTTTTAGGGGTTTTTTGCGTGGCTGTGCACATTCTCGACAGGCCGGGTCTGCAGCTTGCCCCCGCCGCTGCGCGAGCGGGTCCATGCGCCGGGTGCGCGCCTTCACGCAGGCCATTGATCCGGCTGGTTTGCAGGTCC
Organism: uncultured Ectothiorhodospiraceae bacterium; assembly: GCA_964443845.1. Lineage (GTDB taxonomy): Bacteria > Pseudomonadota > Gammaproteobacteria > UBA9214 > UBA9214 > UBA9214. The sequence continues at coordinate 51,750 of CAYUFA010000004.1, read as the reverse complement.
CGTATCTGCCTGAGATACAGCTTGCAGCCGCCGCTTTGCCACTGCATTTTCCGCATTTCTGTTTTTTGACAATCCGGCATTTCGCTGGGTAACATCCATGACGGGAAGGGGGGAAAATAATTCTTTCAAGTTTGTCCGGTTTTTATAATAATCCTCCGGCGTGTCACCAGAATTCGAGCGGGATATTCGAATGCATACTGAACCCAAGGTTCTGATTGTCGGTACCGGTCCGGATATCAGCAAGGAACTGAATGCCGTCCTCAAGTTCATCAACTACGCTGTGCTGCAGACGGATGGACAGGACGACTGGCACTCGCTGGTGCAGGACAAGGACGATCTTCTGGCGGTTCTGGTCGGTGATTGCGGTTCGGAGCAGAAACTGACCACCACACTCGGCGATATCCACAACCTGAATGACCAGTTGCCGGTATACCTGCTGTCCAGAAAAGGTGCCGAGCCAACCCTGAGGATTGACCCCGGTTCCTGTATTCTCGGGCGCCTTGAACTTCCACCAAACTATGCCCAGCTGACGAGCGCCCTGCATCAGGCCGAGGTGTTCATCGAAAACCACCGGACCGAAAACAGTCATCAGCGTCCCGTCGACCTGTTCCGCAGTCTCGTGGGCAGCAGCCGTGCCATCCAGCAAGTCCGCAAACTGATCGAGCAGGTTGCCGACAGTGATGCAAATGTGCTGATCCTGGGCGAGTCCGGTACCGGGAAGGAAGTAGTGGCGCGCAATCTCCACTATTACTCGTCCCGGCGTGAGCGTCCCTTCGTACCGGTCAACTGCGGCGCGATTCCCGCGGACCTGCTCGAATCGGAACTGTTCGGTCATCAGAAAGGCGCTTTCACGGGGGCCATCAACGACCGGCAGGGCCGTTTTGAAATGGCGGAGGGCGGCACGCTGTTTCTGGATGAGATCGGCGATATGAGTCTGCAGATGCAGGTCAAGATCCTGCGGGTCCTGCAGGAGCGTACCTTCGAACGGGTCGGGTCGAACCAGTCCCGCACCACGGACGTGCGCATAATTGCAGCCACTCATAAAAACCTGGAAGAGGCCATTCGACAGGGAGCGTTTCGCGAAGATCTGTACTACCGCCTGAACGTATTTCCGATCGAAATGCCGTCACTCGCGGACCGGCTGGAAGACATTCCCCTGCTGGTGAATGAGCTGGTACGCAGGATCGAGCACGAAAAACGGGGTTCGGTGCGCCTGTCACCGGGAGCGATCCATGCCCTGTGCCAGTATCACTGGCCCGGCAACGTACGGGAACTGGCGAACCTGATCGAACGCCTGGCGATACTGCATCCCTACGGTGTGGTGGAAGCCACCGACTTGCCGGAAAAATTCCATGCCGGCCTGGACGATGAAAACGCCGATCGTCTGGTGGATGCGATGGTCGGTTCACGGCCGATCCCCGGCGATCTCAGCCCGAGATTGCCACGCAACGGAATGAACCTCAAGGAACACCTCAGCATCCTGGAAATCAACTATATCCGGCAGGCCCTGGAGGACTCCGGCGGTGTAGTTGCCCATGCCGCCAGAAAGCTCGGCATGCGCCGTACCACCCTGGTCGAGAAACTGCGCAAGTACGGTATGCAGCGACCGCAGTGATCCAACGGCGGGTTCCGCTGCCCTTACCGTCGGGCGGTGCCCGGGTTGCTGGCGCCGTCAGACAGCCGGGACACTTTATTTGGTGCCGGGGCTGTGCTAGATTCCATACAAAATATAATGCTGAAATAATACTGTCACGGGGGGCCGTGCAGCAGCAGACTGTTCCTGTAGTGATCGTGTCATGCGCCGGCATTTCGGGTGAGAATGGCCGGGGGGCAGATGAATACGCGGCCTGTACGCAATGTGGCCACGATAATAAACAAATCGTGTATCAACGATGACAGACAGCGATCGAGAGTCGGGCGAGACAGCTGGCGGGCGTCCATCCGCTGAGGAGCACGGTGGCGTCCAGAAAGACCCCCTGTTCCGGGAATACAATTACATCCTCAACCTGACTGCCACGGAGCATGCGGCGCTGGAGCGACAGCGCGAGGTCCTGGCAGGGTGTAGTGCAGGTTTTGCGGTGGTTTTCTACAACTACCTGTTCGACCATCCGGACATCGCCGAGGTCCTCTACAACTTTGAACGCAACGGCGGCGATGTGGGCATGTTTGCACGCTCCTGCCTGCAGTCGTTGCTGGTCAGCCTGAATGAAGGCGACAGTACGACCCACGAATCCGCGTTGCGGGACGCGGGGGCGACCTACCGGCAGCAGGGATTCAAACCCGCCTGGATTATCGGTGCGTACAATCTCCTGCTGGAATACCTGCAGCGCATACTCCAGGGTCAGGAACTGCCTGCGGCGGACGGGTCGGTGCTGGAGAACTGCCTGACGCGGATCTTGCTGCGTGATCTCGGAGTGACCCTGGAAGCGTTCTGGGGCGATATGCACCTCAATATGCTCCAGGAGTCCGCGCATCTTGCTGCGCGGCTGGCCGAATCCGAGGATATCCTGTCCAGCATTCCGCAATACCTGTGGAGTATCGATGTCCGGGATAACCGGGTCAGCTATGCAAACTACCCGTTTCGTACCCTGTATGACGGCGTGCTGACGGCGCCGATTCCTGTTCTCGATGCCGTCCACGCCGAAGACCGCCAGCAGCTGTTGTCGTGCTGGCAGGATGCGGTAAGCGGGCGTGCCGGCCATGCCGAGGCCCGCATGGCGCTGGCAGGTGGCGAGTTGCGCTGGTACCGGTTGTCGATGCACCCCTCCATAAACCGGCTGGGAAAGATTTCCACTGTCCACTGTGTGCTGGAGGATGTAAACCACCAGATCAACGAACGGCTGCAGCTGCAGAAACTGGCAACCACGGACCGCCTGACCGGGCTCCCCAACCGGGCGTTGTGGACCGAACACCTGAACCATGCGCTGGCAGCATCACGCCGGGTGCCTGGCTCGAGGGTGGTGGTGATATCGCTGGATATCAACCAGTTCAAGATGTACAACGACACCCTGGGCATCGCGGTCGGGGATGCCCTGTTGCGGGACATCGCCGTCCGCCTCGGGTCCATGGTGCGCGAATCGGACTCGCTGGCGCGGCTGGGCGGCGATCAGTTCGGAATCCTGCTGCAGCCTGTCAGCAACGTAAAGGAAGCAACCGACCGCGTTATTACCAAGATACTGGACAGCTTTGACATTCCGTTTGCCTGCAGCGGCAAGCAGCTGTGCGTAAGCCTGACGCTCGGGATCGCCTGTTTTCCCGAGGACGGGGTGACGGAAGATGCGCTGTTGACCAATGCAGAAAGTGCCATGCATCGTGCCAAGCGTAACGGACTTCCCTGCCAGTTCTTCGACCCGGTCAGCGATATCAGTTCGATCCAGCAGGTGCGCTATTCGGGCCAGTTACGCACCGCTCTGGAAAACAATGAATTCGAGCTGCATTACCAGCCGCAGGTGGATCTCCATACGTCAGGGATCACCGGAGCCGAGGCATTGCTGCGCTGGGCGCATCCTTCCGAAGGCATCATCATGCCAAACCGCATCATACCGGTTGCCGAGCAGCTCGGGATGATGACACCGATTACCAACTGGGTACTGGTGACCGCCCTGCGCCAGTGCAGGGAATGGCAGCAATGCGGGCTGGAAATCCGTGTCTCGGTGAATGTGTCCGCTCGATCATTCCAGAATCCACGCCTGCCTGACAGGACCCGCGCTGCCCTGGAAGAGGCCGGGGTGCAAGGTGACCTGCTGGAGATTGAAATCACCGAGGCAACCCTTATGCAGGATACCGACCGAGCCGTGGAGGTTTTGTCTCGGCTGAGTGACCTGGGCGTGACTATTGCCATTGATGATTTCGGTACCGGATATTCCTCGCTTTCCTACCTGAAAAAATTGCCGATACACACACTCAAGATTGACCGGTCGTTCATCACCCACGTGGCCTTCGACCAGCAGGACATCGCCATCGTCAGGTCCATCATCGACCTGGGCCACAACCTTGGTTACAAGGTGGTGGCGGAGGGGGTGGAAAGCAGCAATGCCTGGAACCTGCTGGTCAGCCTGGGGTGCGACACCGCGCAGGGATTTCACATCAGCAAACCCCTCCCGGACGACAGTTTCAACCACATGCTTTCCACGCGACGCCATTCCCGCTAGCCAGTCCCGTTGCAGATTCGTCTGCCCGGGTCCAGCCGGTTCAACAGGCCGGTTCTGTGACAGATAACTGGCAGGCCAGCCCGGTTCCCGCATCGATACGTCAAAAATGTGACGTACCTCCCGTTTCTGTTCTACCAATACTGGTAATTGATATTAGCTGATATTTCAGTTGGTTATTTGCTTTTTTGCCCCCAAAACAGGGCGATTTCTTCGGTTGGTACACAAGTTGCTATTTGTCTCACAGGTCACCGGGTCAGAAAGGCCGGAATTCCCCGGGACCAACAGAGTGGACACGCCGGAGAGACAAGTCACTATGCGGGCAGCAGACATCAAGCTGGATTATCGGGGGCAGGCACATCCCGTTATCCCGGGACCCACGGCACAGGTCATTGCCGTGACCAGTGGCAGCACCGGCACCGGCACGACCAGTATTGCCCTGAATCTGGCACAGGCCATGCGCCGGTCGGGCCGCACACCCTTGCTGCTGGATGCCGACCTGGGTGCGTCCTGCACCAGTGCCAGATTCGGAGCGGGCACGGTGGATTCCCTGCATGACGTGCTCGACGGCAGCCGGAGCCTGCAGGAGGTGATGCGGACCGGTCCGGATGGAATACAGGTGATTTCCGCTGCTTCCTGTGCCCGTCAGCTGGCCTCCCTCGATGTTCTGGAATGTGCAGGCATGGTGCGTGTATTCAGCGCACTGCAGGACAGTATCGATACGCTGGTGATCGATGCGGCCTGGGATACCGGCGGGTGCGTTGCCAGCCTGTGCAGGGCGGCAGGCGAGATCATCGTGACGGTCTGCCCGGACGAGCAATCGGTTGCTGCGGTCGTGCACATGATCGCCAGCCTCCAGCACGACTATGGTGTTACGCGTTTTCGTATCCTGCCCAGCCAGGTTTCCTCGGCAGGTGAGGCAAGCGGGGTGTTTGGCAGGCTGTTGCAGCATTTCGCGACCAACCACGATGTGATTCTCAACTGTTGTGGATTCATTCCGCTGGACGACCACATGCTGAGGGCCGGCCGGTCCGGCGAAACCATCCTGAGTGCATATCCGCGCAGCCGTGCGGCAATGGCGTTGCGCAACCTGGCAGACCGCGTCATGAAATGGCCCCGCCCGGGTCATGCGGGAGGCCATCTCGAGTTTTTTGTGGAACGGATGTTTCAGAACGACAAGATCAACGAGGAGGTGAGGTCATGAAAGGTAATACTGCAAAGGCGTCCCGGGACTTTTCCTGCAGCAACGAACTGGTCATCCTGCACGAACCCCTGGTGAAACGGATTGCGTATCACCTGATGAGTCGCCTGCCGGCCAGTGTGCAGGCGGATGATCTCATTCAGGCAGGAATGATCGGTCTCATTGAGGCTTCCCGGAAATTCGATCCGGACCAGGGGGCCAGTTTCGAAACCTATGCCGGCATCCGCATCCGCGGTGCCATGCTTGACGAGATTCGCCGCACCGACTGGACTCCGCGCTCTGTACACCGCAAGGCCCGGGAAGTGGCGGAAGCGGTGCGCAGGATCGAGAACGAGAAAGGACGTGATGCACGTGACGTGGAAGTTGCCGCGGCAATGGAGCTGAGCCTGGAGGAATACCACAAGATCCTGCAGGACTCGACCGGCTGCCGGATTTTCAGTTTTGAAGACCCGGGGATGCTGAGCGAGGACGGGATTCCCGAGCCCGGCCAGCATGCCGATCAGCCGCTGGATACGCTGCAGAAGTCCGATTTCAGACTGGGACTGGCGGAGGAAATCAAGGGGCTGCCGGAACGCGAACGGCTGGTGATGGCGCTGTACTACGACGAGGAACTGAATCTGCGCGAGATCGGCGAGATTCTCGGTGTGAGTGAATCGCGGGTCTGCCAGATTCACGGACAGGCGCTGATTCGCCTGCGTGCCCGCATGGGGGACTGGTTGAGCGACTGAGCTGCAGTTTTATGTCCCGTACACCAGGTGAATCCCGGCAAGCCACTTTGCATGACAGGGACTGGTATGCGCGACGAGACGGGGTGGTGCGGGGGCCGTTCAGCGGGGCGACCGTATCCCGGCACATTCTGCTCGGGCGGATCCGGATCGACGACGAACTCAGTACGGACTGCCATGACTGGGTCCGGGCCGGACAGGTCCCCGGGATAGTCCCCTCCGTCATGGTCCGGTTTGCGAATCTGGCGGACAGCCGCGCATACCACCAGGCCCGCATGCTTGCGGACGAGCGCAGGGGCGAGCGTCGCCGCGTTGCCTGTGCCGGCTGTGGCCGGTGCCCTGGTGCGGAGCGCAGGGTCCTGCCGGACCGGCGCAAGGCCCGGGCGCTGCCCGTGGCAGCCCCGCTACGTTCGCGCCCGCGTGCCGGTTCCCGGGCAGCAGCGGACCGGATCCGCTACCTGGTGTTTGCCCTGGCTGCCGTCCTGTTACTGATCCTGATGGTGCCGGCGTCGCACTGACCGGCCGGAATGGTGCCGAGGGCGGGAATCGAACCCGCATGGAGTTTCCCCCGCTGGATTTTGAGTCCAGTGCGTCTACCAGTTTCACCACCTCGGCAGGGTGCGGTCCGGGAATTTCAGGGTTTGCTAGTATAAGTCATCCACTCCGGCCGGCAAGCGGCTTTCGTGCCTGCCTGTGCTACTATCCGCGCGCCATGCTGCGCTCCAGCTTCCATTATCACCTCCCCCCGGAACGGATTGCGCAACTGCCCTGCGCGGAACGCAGTGGCAGCCGGCTGCTGCTGCTCGACCCGCGGCGTGACGCTCCCGAAGACAGGATGTTCCGCGATTTTCCGGAACTGGTGCGGTCCGGAGACCTGGTGGTTTTCAATGACACGCGCGTGATTCCGGCACGATTGCATGGGGTGAAGGAAACCGGCGGCCGGGTCGAGGTGCTGGTGGAACGGATTCTCGATGACGGGCAGGTGCTGGCAATGGTTCGCGCCAGCAGGCCGCCCGGAGGCGGTTCCCGGCTGTGGCTGGAAGGGACCATCGAGGTCGAAATCTGCGGTCGTGAGGATGATTTGTACCGGTTGCGGTTTCCGCAGGCTGCGGATGTTCCGGGGTTGCTGGAACGGTATGGGCACATGCCGCTTCCGCCCTACATTACACGCACTGACACCGCGCAGGATCAGGAACGCTACCAGACCGTGTATGCCCGGGCACCGGGTGCAGCCGCCGCGCCGACCGCCGGCCTGCACTTCGACCGGCACATCCTGCAACGGCTGGCGGAGAAGGAGGTGCAGACGGCCTGCATCACCCTGCACGTGGGCGCCGGGACCTTCCAGCCGGTACGGACCGAGGAACTGGACCGGCACGTCATGCACAGCGAGATCCACGAGGTCAGTCAGTCGACCTGCGACCTCGTACAGCGGACCCGTGCCTCCGGTGGTCGCGTCATCGCAGTCGGAACGACGGTCGTCCGCGCGCTGGAATCGGCCGCGGCTGCCGGGGCCCTGGTGCCGGTACGGGGTGAAACCCGTCTGTTCATCACCCCCGGTTACCGCTTCCGGGTTGTCGATGCGCTGTTGACCAATTTCCACCTGCCTGAATCGACCCTGCTGATGCTGGTGTGCGCATTCGCCGGCCACCGACGCACCATGGACGCCTATGCACACGCCATCGCGGCCGGCTACCGTTTCTACAGTTACGGGGATGCCATGTTTGTCCCGGTCCGTGCTGAGGCATGAGCATGCGTTTCCACTGTACGCATACGGATGGGGACGCCCGCAGCGGAATACTCGAGTTCGAGCGGGGACGCGTGCAGACACCGGCATTCATGCCGGTTGGCACCTACGGAACGGTCAAGGCCATGACCCCGGAAGAGGTCAGTCAGACCGGCGCTGAAATCATTCTCGGCAATACCTTTCACCTGATGCTGCGCCCGGGTACCGAAATCATCGCCAGGCATGGCAGCCTGCACGATTTCATGCACTGGCAGGGGCCGATCCTGACGGACTCGGGGGGATTCCAGGTGTACAGTCTGGGAGCGCTGCGCCGGATTACCGAACAGGGTGTCACGTTCCGTTCGCCGGTGAACGGCGACCGCGTGTTCCTTGGCCCGGAACAATCCATGCAGGTGCAGCGTGCACTCGGCGCCGATATCGTGATGGTGTTCGACGAATGTACCCCGTACCCCGCCACCGAACGGGAGGCGCAGGCTTCCCTGCAACTCTCGTTGCGCTGGGCACAGCGCAGCCGGGATGCCCATGCAGGAAATCAGGCGGCCCTGTTCGGCATCGTGCAGGGTGGCATGTACCCGGAACTGCGTGCCGAGTCACTGGCCGGATTGCAGGCGATCGGTTTTGAGGGGTATGCAGTGGGTGGCCTGTCGGTGGGCGAGGGGCCCGGGGAGCGTGCTGCGGTGCTGTCGGCGCTCATGCCGGCCATGCCGGCCGATGCACCCCGCTACCTGATGGGGGTGGGCACGCCGCAGGATATCGTCGAGGCAGTCTGTCATGGCATAGACATGTTTGACTGCGTGTTGCCGACCCGGAATGCCCGCAACGGGCACCTGTTCGTCGCCGCAGGGGTGGTGCGGATCCGCAACAGCGCCAACCGTACGGATACCGGTCCCCTGGATCCTTCATGCCATTGTTATACCTGCCGTAATTTCAGCCGCGCCTATCTGCACCATCTGGACAAGTGCAACGAAATCCTGGGGGCCCGCCTGCATACCATCCACAACCTGACGTATTACCAGGAGCTGATGGCCGGATTGCGGCGCGCCATCCGGCAGGGAGGCCTGCAGGAATTTCGCCGGGGCTTTTACCAGCGACGGAACGCTGTGTCATAATGCACAGGTTTTATTGGCAATAACGGACGGGCGCTGCCAGGCGGACGGCAGCGGCCCGTATCTGATTCCAGGAGCAAGACATGAGTTTTCTGATTTCCGATGCGCTGGCGGCGGCGCCGCAGCAGGGTCAGGCGGACCCGTTGCTGAGTTTTCTGCCGCTGGTCGTTATTTTCGTGGTCTTCTATTTTCTGCTGATCCGACCCCAGACCAAGAAGGCGAAGGAACACAAGCAGATGGTGGAAGCCCTCGCCAAGGGCGACGAGGTGGTGACCAATGGCGGGTTGCTCGGCCGGATCTCCCGGGTCGGGGACAATTTCATCGAGCTGGAGGTGGCCGAGCAGGTGACCGTCAAGGTACAGCGCCAGGCCGTATCCAACGTAATGCCGAAAGGAACCATCAAGGGTCTGTAGTGCCCGGTCTTGCTCAGGAACCGAATATACGATGAACCGCTATGCCACCTGGAAGTACCTGCTGATCATTCTCATCATGGTCGTCGGCTTCGTCTATGCGTTGCCAAATATCTATGGTGAGGACCCGGCATTGCAGATTTCCGGTGGGCGCGGTGCGGAGGTGGACAAGTCCACCGAAAATACCGTTGCCGGCGTGCTGAAAAAGGCCGGAATCACGGTGAAGTCCATGGGCATCGAGTCGGGCAAGCTGCTGGTGCGGTTTCCGGACACGGATAGCCAGATGAAGGCCGACGAGTACATAAAGGGTGCGCTGGCCAGCATCAGCAACGGTTACACGGTGGCCTTCAACCTGGCGCCGGCCACACCGCCCTGGCTGGAAAGCCTGAACGCGCTGCCGATGTACCTGGGTCTTGACCTGCGCGGTGGTGTGCACTTCCTCATGGAAGTGGACATGGCCGCTGCCGTCAGGCAGGCAATCGAGGGCTATGCAAGCGATATCCGGACGCTGCTGCGCGAGAAAAGGTTGCGCTACACATTATTTCACGCCGGTGACAAGAACATACTGATCGGCTTTGGCAGTGCGGAACTGCGTGACCGTGCGCAGAATCTCCTGCACGACAATTTCCCGCAGATGTCGATCAAGCCGGTCGACAAGCCCGGCAAGTTCGAGCTGACCTTCGGTCCCGGGGAAAAGGAGTTGCGTGACATCCAGAACTTTGCGCTGCAACAGAACATTCTCACCTTGCGGAATCGTGTCAATGAGCTCGGCGTGGCAGAACCCGTCATCCAGCAGCAGGGCACGTCCCGTATCGTCGTGGAGCTGCCCGGCGTGCAGGACACGGCCCAGGCAAAACGGATTCTGGGTGCCACGGCAACCCTGGAATACCGGGCGGTTGACATCGAGCATGACGTACAGCGTGCGGTGCAGGGCTTCGTGCCGCCGGGCTCCCGCCTGTACTACGACCGTAACGGAAAACCGATCCTGCTGAAAAAATCCGTCATTGCAACCGGCAACCAGATCATCAATGCACGCTCGGGGTTCGACCAGTCCTCCGGCAGTCCGATGGTTTCGGTGACGCTGGACGGCAAGGGTGCCCGCAGCATGCTGAATTTCACCAGGGACAACGTTGGCAAACCCATGGCGGTGGTGTTTATCGAGAATCGCGATCAAACCACCCTGGTGGACGGCAAGCCCGTCACCAAGACGGTCAAGGTCGAGGAAGTGGTCAGCGTGGCGACGATTCGTGACGTGTTCAGCAAGCGTTTCCAGACGACCGGCCTGGACAGTCCGAAGGAAGCACACGAGCTCGCGCTGGTCCTGCGCTCCGGCGCCCTGGCGGCGCCCATCAGGATCATCGAGGAGCGCACCGTTGGCCCGAGCCTGGGCAAGGACAACATCGAAAGGGGATTTGAATCCGTGGTCATCGGTTTCATCGCCGTGCTCGTGTTCATGGTCGTCTACTACCGCGTCTTCGGCGTGGTGGCCGACCTGGCACTGGCAATGAACCTGGTATTAATCGTGGCCATTCTCTCCATGCTGCAGGCCACGCTGACCATGCCGGGCATAGCCGGTATCGTGCTGACGGTCGGCATGGCGGTGGACGCGAACGTGCTGATCTTCGAGCGCATCCGTGAGGAACTGCGCAACGGCAACACGCCGCAGGCGAGCATCCATGCCGGTTACGAAAAGGCGTTTTCCACCATTGCCGATGCCAATATCACCACGCTGATCGCTGCCATCGTCCTGCTTGGTTACGGCACCGGCCCGGTCAAGGGATTTGCGGTCACGCTGGCAATCGGTATCGTCACCTCGATGTTCACCGCCATCATGGGTACCCGGGCGGTCATCAACCTCGTCTACGGTGGCCGGCGGGTTGCGCGCCTGATGATCTGACCCCGGACCGTCCGGCAATGCACGCCTGGCCGGTCGGGAGGCGTGACGGCTGCGCAGGCCGGGGGAAACTGCCCACGCAATCCATGTCGCCGGTGCCGGCTGGTCCGCTCAGGCGGATTTCCTGTGCTTGTCGAAGGGGATGACATTTTCCCCTGCGGCGGGTCCGCTGCTGCCGGGTGCCTCGACGGCATCGATCTCCATGCCGGCCGCAGAACTGCCGGAACAGGCATCTTCCGTAAACTGGCGCATTCCATGCAGTACATCGCGCATGATCAGTTCCAGTGCTGCGCCGTGAATCCGCGTGCTTCCCGCTGTCCTGGTCATCAATGATCTCCCCTGGTAGCGCCGGCCACGGCATTGTCGCAGTGACGGGACCGGTCGAACATACAACCCGGGAATCGGCATGCGGCGCTGGTTCTTGAACGGCGGGACGCGCCGCAACGGCCGCTGCAGGTGCCGGACGCCGACCGGATTCAGCCGGCCAGTTCCGGCGTGACGTGGGGACGAATCGCCTTGAGAATTTCGGCGAAGACTTTCGGGTTGCCGGATACCAGGTTGCCGCTGGTGAGATAATCATGACCGCCCATGAAGTCACTGGAGATTCCACCGGCTTCCTGGATCAGCAGCACTCCCGCCGCCATGTCCCAGATGTTGAGGCCGACCTCCCAGAAGCCGTCGAGACGCCCGGCCGCGAGGTACGCGAGATCAAGCGCTGCCGAGCCCGGGCGCCGGATACCGGCTGTCTGCGGGAACAGGGCGCGGAACATTGCCAGGTAGGCATCGAGGTGCTGCTGCGACTTGAACGGGAATCCGGTACCGAGCAGGGCGCCTTCCAGGGATTTACGGCTGCTGACGCGAATCCGCCGCTCGTTGAGGTACGCACCACGGCCCCGGGAGGCCGTAAACAGCTCCTGGCTTACCGGGTTATACACCACGGCCTGCTCGAGCCTGCCCTTGTGACGCAGTGCGATCGAGACCGCGAAGTGGGGGAATCCGTGCAGGTAATTGGTCGTCCCGTCGAGCGGATCGATGACCCACTCGAATTCGTCACCGCTCCGTGCTCCGCTTTCCTCGGCCAGGAACCCGTGTCCGGGATACGCCTTGTGCAGGATGCCGATGATCTCGCGTTCCGCCTGCTGGTCGACTTCCGTGACGAAATCGTTGCGTTCCTTGGTCTGGATCGGCAGGCTGCCGGCCCGGTCGAGATTGCGGATGATCAGATTGCCCGCACTGCGCGCTGCGCGGACCGCGATGGTGAGCATGGGATGCATGGTGGTGACAGGCCTGGAGTACGATCGTGGGAAGCGGGCGCATCATAACAGACTCGGTAACCGGGCGACATCCACTGCCCCGGAGGCCCTCATCCGTCGCTAGCGGTAACGCCTTTGCTCCCGGTATTTCTCACGCAAGCGCCGGCGCGCGTCCGGTGACATCCGTTCATACTGCTCACGCTTCTGCTGGACCTCGTTCCGCTTGTTCTGCGGCAGCGCGAGGTATTTTCTCGCACCCGTCAGGAGCCGCGACTGCCGGTCGGGCGGGAGACTTGCCCAGTCGCGGCGGTGTTTGTGCAAGACCGCCTGTTCTTCCGGACTGAGGCTGTTCCATGGCTGGCCGCCCGCCAGTGCGGGCAGCGCGGCTGCAACCAGTGTCGCGACCAGGACAAGAACCGGCAGGGAAGTTCTTGCGTTCATCGTCAGGTACTGTTCGGACGGGTGCGGGCCTTTGCGGGATGTCCCTCATCCTGGTTGGCCAGCCACAGGTAGAAGTCGAGGTCTTCGTAGGTATCAGGAACCGCCTGGGCCGTCTGCGTGGCCTTGTGCGGTGCATGCAACGGGCCGGCCGGAAGGCCGAGGATCCCGACAATGACCGCGATCAGCAGGGCGGCGGCAGCGGCATAGGGGACCAGTGCCCGTGGTGTATGGCGGGTTGCCGTGGTCAGTGCGGACTGCCGTGCCCGGCGCAGGTCCGCGGGCAAGCCGGCAGGTTCCAGGGTTGCGCCCAGCCGGGAGGCGAGTTTCTGCCACGGCGCGGCCTGTTCCCGGCAGGTCCGGCAGCCGGCGAGATGCCGTTCGAGCAGCGCCCTCCTGTCCGGGGCATCATCCAGCAGTCCGGCGCGCAGCATGTCGAGTTGCTCCGAGTCAGGATGATCGTTCATGGTCCCATACCTCTGCAAGTTGCCTGCGCAGTTCACGCAATGCGCGGAAATGATGCTGCTTGATGCTGTTTTCCGAGCAGCCGAGAACCGCCGCAGTTTCATTGATACTCATACCACGCCATTCCCTGAGAATGAAGACCTGCCGCTGGCGCTCGGACAGTGCCTCCAGTGCGCGCTCGATGTGCACCTGCAATTCCCCGGCGAGGTAGCCCGATTCGGGTGTGGTCACGCCATCCGACCGTTCACCGGCCGGCAGCTCGTATACCGCGGTGGCGGAATCCGGGTCCTGTGCATTCCGGAACAGCCCGGTCAGGGAAACGAGTTTGTGCCCGGCCTTCTCCAGCATGCGTTTCCTGCGCACATCATTGATGCGGCTGTTGAGGACGGTGCGAAACAGGGCGGGCCATTCCGCGGCGGGTTTGTGCCGATAGTACTGCACCAGCCGCAGCATGCTGTCCTGGACCACGTCCAGGGCTTCCTCGCGGTCCCAGAGCGCGGCCTGGGCGATATAGAATGCCCGGGTTTCCTGGCCGGCGAGAAACGCCTCGAGCGCCTTGTCATTGCGGGTTGCTTTGTCCAACGCGGTTCCCGGTAACCGTTCGATGAGGGCAGGGCGGAGCGTACCGGCCGGCTCCTGCTCGGACCCGGGGCCGGCAGCCTCGCGGGTGGTCTGGGGCAGCAGCCATTCGGAGCGGTCGAGTATATCGTAGGTCCTTTCCATACAAGGCATTTTCGTTGCCGCGAGCGCGTCGCGGTATCCTGCCGCCGCAGCTCGCCGCCGGCGACCTGCAATCCGGATAATCTATGGGCAGAGAACGGAATTGCACACCCTCGCGTGGCCTGCTTCCGTTTGCTGCCGTCTCAAGGACCCATAACGCGCGGTGGCCCGGAAAGTTAACCGCGCGGCGCGCGGGCGGGTGACAGCGTGTAGCCCAGCAACTGTCCGGTCCGGACCGGCGTGCCCGGCCGTAAATCGTCCGTCCAGCGGACCCGATCCCGGCCGAACAGCAGGATGACGGTCGAACCCATGTTGAAGCGGCCCAGTTCCGCGCCCTGGTCCAGAACGACCGCCGCCGTGCCGGGCAGGTCATGGCGCTGTTGCCGGATGCATGCCGCAAGTCCGGGATTCACCACGCCACCCCAGACGGTTTCCATGCTGGAGACGAAGATGGCTCCCACCATCACCACGGCCATTGGCCCGGTCGCCGTGTCGAACAGGCAAACCAGCCGTTCGTTGCGGGCGAACAGCCCGGGAATGGTGCGTGTCGTATGCGGGGCGACGCTGAACAGTCTTCCCGGGATATAGATGGTTTCCAGCAGGCGGCCGGTGACCGGCATGTGGATCCGGTGATAATCCCGTGGTGACAGGTACAGGGTTGCAAACCGGCCATTGGTAAATGGTGCGGCGCGCTGTGCGTTACCACCCAGCAGCCGGAGCAGGGAATAGTCATGGCCCTTGGCCTGGACAAGGCGGTCCTGGTCGAGGTTGCCGGCCTGGCTGACGAAACCGTCCACCGGACACGCCAGTGCCTGTCGCAGGGTCGTGAGCGGCCGCACTCCCGGACGCAACGCACGGGTGAAAAAGCTGTTGAAATCCGGATAGCCGGAGATTGACGGCTCCTGCGCCTCGCTGAGGTCCACGCCGAATTTCCGGATAAAGGCCCGCATGAGGACATTCTTCAGGGGCCGGATCCGGCAGCGGGCGACGGCGCGCACGCTGCGTGACAGCAGCCGGTGCGGCAGCAGGTACAATGGCCATGACTTGAGGTAGTCCGTCAGGCTGGCATTGCCATCGGTCACGACGACGGTCCTGATCAGGGTTGTACGCCGTTCCCGGGATCACGCTGCAGCGCAGCACGGACCGGCAGGCAGTCACCATTCCCAGGCTGCAGGCATCTCAGCAGGGCGTGCATGGACAGATTCACTGGCGGAAATCCCGGACCATGCGCTGATACTGCGCCGCCATCCTGTCGGCTGACAGTGGCGGTGAGAACAGGGCGTGGTAATTGCCGTGCGGGTCGATCAGGAACACGCTGGCCGAATGGTTGACCAGATAATTATCCGGATCCTTGCTGTCAGGGACCTTGCTGTGCAGTACGCCAAGTTGTTTCGTCAGCTGGTCGATTGCCGCGTCGCTGCCGGTCACGCCGATGAACTGCCTGTTGAAGTAGTGAACGAAGCGGGCCAGTTGTTGCGGGGTGTCACGCCCGGGGTCCACGCTAATGAACACAAAGTGTGCCGGCGTTGTCGCATCGCTGATCTTCTGCGCCACGCTGTCCAGCACGGACAGGGTGGTGGGGCAGACATCCGGACAATGGGTATACCCGAAAAACAGAAATGACCAGTAACCGTTCAGGGACTGGTTGTCGAACGGCCTGCCCTCTTGATCCACCAGATGGAACGGCCGCAAGGCGCGGGCCACCGGGAAGCGGACCGAGGTCATGCCAGCGGAGGGGGGTGAGGAATGCAGGACGAAGCGTGCTGCCAGGATACCCGCAGTGATGGCGATTGCAGCTATAATGAGCGTCGGCAGGATGCGGACGGATCGCCGGGGGGACGAATCTGGTTCCATGGGCGGGCATTATTCCACACTGCCGCATGTGATTCATCAGGTAGCTGCCGCGCATGACGGAACACCTCGGTTCATTGCTGGCTGACGCCGGGACTGCCCGCGAGCTCATCGCCCGTGGCGCACAACTGCTGGGCGGATCCGGACTGGTCTTTGCCCACGGGACGGACAACTCGCTGGACGAGGCGGCGGCACTGGTGCTGCATGCGCTGGACCTGGATTACGGGATCGATGACCGGGAGCTGGACCGCGCGCTGACGTCCGACCAGGTGCGCCAGGCAAGGGAACTGCTGGAACTGCGGGTCCGGACACGCAAGCCGGCGGCGTACCTGACGCACCAGGCCTGGTTCGCGGGCATGCCCTTTTACGTCGATGAGCGGGTCCTGATTCCCCGCTCTCCGCTGGCGGAACTGGTGGAAAACCGGTTCCAGCCCTGGATCGACCCGGACACGGTACGCGGGGTGCTGGACCTGTGTACCGGCAGCGGCTGCATCGGCATCGCCTGCGCGCATTATTTCCCGGATGCGGAAGTCATTCTGACCGACATTGCGCCGGACGCCCTGCAGGTTGCCGCGCTCAATGTCGAACGGCATGATCTGGCCGGGCGCGTGACCCCGCTGCGCTCGGACGTGTATGCGGCGCTCGGGACGCAGCGGTTCGACATCATCGTATCCAATCCACCCTACGTTCCGGCGGGTGAGATGGCGGGTCTTGCGGCAGAGTTCCGGTACGAGCCGGCGCAGGGACTCGTGGCAGGCTGTGACGGGCTGGACGTTGCGGTGCGCATCCTGGCCGATGCTGCCGTGCACCTGCGGGAACGTGGCATACTGGTGGTGGAAGTGGGACACGCCCAGGACCAGTTGATCGGGCTGTTTCCCGATGCGCCGTTCCTGTGGCTGGATTTCGAATACGGGGGCGAGGGCGTGTTGCTGCTGGAGCGTGAGCAGTTGCTGGCCGGGGGGCCGCAGTTTGCCGCGGCACTGCAGACGCGCACCGTGACACATGCATCCGACGTGGAATGATTCGGGATGGGTAATCGACCTGCAACGGCTGAACAATACGTCGAACTGGTCAGACAGGCGATCTTCGAACTCGAGGATATCATCGAGGCGCGCGGGTTTGATATCGACGAAATCGACGAGACGCCGGGTTATATCGCCGCTCTGCTCAAGGAACTGCGCGCCATGCGCGCCGCGATGAAGGACGGAAGCTACGTGTTTGACCGGCACGACCTGCCGATGATGCGGATTGTCAAGCAGCAGACGGAAAAGGAGCTGCCCTGTATCCGTCTGCTCTACCAGATCAACGAGACCCACAGGCTGGGCCTGGAGATCCCTGCCGACTGATGCCGGTGGTGGCGGCTTACTTGGCCGGGCGGTAGATCAGGCCGGGACGTATCAGTACTTCTTCCTTGTCGAGCTGTTCGAGCGGAAATTCACCGTCGATGTAGCGGGCGACCCGGTCGAATACATAGGTCATGTTACGCGAGGTAAAGGTCTCAAAGACCGGTTGACCGAGGAAATTGCCGATCTGCGATCTCTTTAGTCCGTTCGATTCTGCCACGCCGCACTCCTGAGACTGGTTATTGCGAAGTTGACTGCATGAGCACTATCGGCCGCCTGGCGCTGAACTTTAGCCTGGCCGGGGGGCGACGCTTGCCGGCAGACCCGGTACAATACCGCGATGTCGGGAAACAGCTTCGGGAAACTGTTTACGGTCACCAGCTTTGGGGAGAGCCACGGGCCGGCGCTTGGTTGCATCGTGGACGGTTGTCCCCCGGGGCTGGAACTCGGCGCGGCCGACCTGCAGCAGGACCTGGATCGCCGCAAGCCGGGACAGTCCCGCCACACCACTCAGCGCCGCGAGGACGATGCCGTCCAGATCCTGTCCGGTGTGTTCGAGGGCCGCACCACCGGCACGCCCATCGGTCTGCTGATCCACAACACGGACCAGAAATCGCAGGACTATTCGAAAATCCGCGATCGCTTCCGGCCCGGTCACGCGGATTACACTTACCAGCAGAAATACGGGGTCCGGGATTATCGCGGCGGCGGTCGCTCGTCGGCGCGCGAGACGGCCATGCGGGTGGCTGCCGGTGCCATTGCGAAGAAATACCTGCAGCAACGTTACGGGGTCAGGATCCGCGGCTACCTGGCGCAACTCGGGCCGATCCGGCTGGCGTTCCGGGACTGGGCAGCCGTTGGCGAAAACCCGTTTTTCGCGCCCGACCCGGACCGGGTGACGGAACTGGAAGCCTACATGGATGCGCTGCGCAAGGAGGGTGACTCCATAGGTGCCCGCATCAACGTGGTGGCCAGCGGCGTGCCGCCGGGGCTCGGCGAACCGGTCTTTGACCGGCTGGACGCCGACATTGCGCATGCCCTGATGAGTATCAACGCCGTCAAGGGCGTGGAAATCGGCGCCGGCTTTGCCTGTGTGGAACAGAAGGGCACGCAGCACCGCGATGAAATCACCCCGGGGGGATTTCTCGGCAACCACGCCGGAGGGGTGCTGGGTGGCATTTCCAGCGGACAGGATATCGTGGCCAGCATCGCGCTCAAGCCCACTTCGAGCATCCGCATCCCGGGTCGGACCATCGACGTCGCGGGCGACCCGGTGGAGGTCGTCACCACCGGCCGCCACGATCCCTGTGTCGGTATCCGTGCCACTCCCATTGCGGAAGCCATGCTGGCGATCGTCCTGATGGACCATGTATTGCGCCACCGCGCCCAGAACCAGGACGTTGCGTCCGCCACACCGGTGGTGCCGGCCACCGCCGCAGACTGATTCCGCGGGGCCCCGGTCCCTGCCAGTGCGGATGCCATGATCTACTGGCGCCTGTCCGGCTTCTACTTCTGCTATTTCGTGTCTCTCGGCGTACTGGTTCCCTACTGGAGCCTGTACCTGAAATCCGCCGGACTGGGCGTGGCCGAAATCGGCGAGCTGATTGCCATACTCATGGCCAGCAAGCTCGTGGCGCCGAATGTATGGGGCTGGCTCGCCGACCACACCGGGCACCGGATGACCATCATCCGCCTCGCTTCCCTGCTGGCCGTGGTCACCTTCTGCGGCGTGTTTCTCGGCAGCGGATTCTGGTGGCTGGCGCTGGTCATGAGCACCTTCGGTTTTTTCTGGAACGCCGCCTTGCCCCAGTTCGAGGCCACCACGATGAATCATCTCGGTGAGGAATCGCACCGCTACAGCGGCATCCGCCTGTGGGGTTCGGTGGGTTTCATACTCGCGGTCGTGTCTCTCGGGCCGGTGCTGGATCGTTACGGGGCAGGCTGCCTGCCAGCTATCCTGGCCGTGGTGTTTCTGCTGATCTGGCTGAGCAGCCTGACGGTGCCGGAGTCTGCCGCGGGGCATCTGCCGCTCGACCAGGAGCCGATACGCCGCGTGTTGCAGCGCCCGGAGGTGTTCTCCCTGCTGCTGGTCTGCTTCCTGGTCCAGGCGAGCCATGGACCGTATTACACCTTCTACACCCTGTACCTGGAGCAGTACGGCTACCACACGGCGCAGATCGGTCAGCTCTGGGCGCTGGGGGTCGTGGCCGAGATCGTGGTGTTCCTGTTCATGCCGCGCCTGCTGTCACGCTACCGTCCGCACCGGCTGTTGCTGGTTGCGGTCGCGCTGACCTCGCTGCGCTGGGTGCTCATCGCCAGCCTGGTGGAGCATCCCGCGGTGGTCATCCTGGCCCAGACGCTGCATGGGGCCAGCTTCGGTCTGTACCACGCGGTGGCGATCTTCCTGATCCATTCCCTGTTTACCGGGATCCACCAGGGGCGTGGGCAGGCACTCTACAGCAGCCTCAGTTTTGGTGCGGGCGGGGCGCTGGGCAGTGTTGCCAGCGGCTATCTCTGGCGCGGGCTGGGTCCGCAGGCCATGTTCCTGCTGGCTGCGGTAACCGCGCTGCTGGCCGTGCTGGTGGTCGCGATCGGTGTCCGCCCGCGCAACCGGAATGCGCACAGTGGATGACTTGAGGAGGGTGTGGCCCATATAATCAGTCGTTTCCTTGATCGCGCAGGCGAAACAACAGCGGACGGGTGTGATGTCTGGCAGGACCCTCTACGACAAGCTCTGGGACGCCCATTGTGTGCGCCGGGAAGAAGACGGTACCGCGCTCCTCTATATCGATCGACACCTGGTCCATGAGGTGACTTCCCCGCAGGCCTTCGAAGGCCTGCGCCTGGCCGGGCGCAGGCCGTGGCGTGCCGGTTCCATCCTGGCGGTACCGGATCACAATGTCCCGACCACGGACCGTGCCGCCGGAATCGCCGATCCGGTCTCGCGCATCCAGGTGGAAACCCTGGACCGGAACTGCCACCGCCTCGGGATTACCGAGTTCCACATGAACGACCCGCGCCAGGGGATCGTGCACGTGATCGGCCCCGAACAGGGGGCCACCCTGCCGGGCATGACCGTCGTGTGCGGCGATTCCCACACCTCGACCCACGGGGCTTTTGGCGCACTGGCCTTCGGCATCGGCACCTCCGACGTCGAGCATGTGCTTGCGACCCAGTGCCTGATCATGCGCAAGACCCGCGCCATGCAGGTGCGCGTGCAAGGGAATCTTGCCCCGGGGGTGACGGCCAAGGACGTGGTGCTGGCCATTATCGGCCGGATCGGCACGGCCGGCGGTACCGGCTACTCCATCGAGTTCGCCGGTTCGACGCTACGCGGCCTGTCGATGGAAGGTCGCATGACGGTGTGCAACATGTCGATCGAGGCCGGTGCCCGGGCCGGCATGGTGGCGGTGGATGATACGACCATCGGTTATCTGCAGGCACGCCCGTACGCACCACACGGTGCCTTGTGGGAACGTGCCGTGCAGAGCTGGCAGGACCTGCACAGTGACGCGGATGCGCAGTTCGATGTCAGCGTCGAACTGGATGCCACTGCGCTGGCTCCGCAGGTGACCTGGGGTACCTCCCCGGAAATGGTCGTGTCGATCGATGGCCGGGTGCCCGATCCGGACGCGGAGCCGGACAGCGTGCGCCGGGAGGGCATGCGCAAGGCGCTCCGCTACATGGATCTCAGGCCCGGTATGGCGATCACCGATATCCGGCCGGACCACGTGTTCATCGGCTCCTGCACCAATGCACGCATCGAGGATCTGCGGGCCGCTGCCGCGGTCATCCGCGGTCGCAAGGTGGCGCCCGGGATCAGGCAGGCCCTGGTGGTTCCGGGGTCCGGGCTGGTCAAGCGCCAGGCCGAGGCGGAAGGGCTGGACAGGATTTTCCGCGCGGCCGGCTTTGAATGGCGGCAGCCCGGCTGCTCCATGTGCCTGGCCATGAATGCCGACCGCCTGCAACCGGGCGAGCGCTGCGCATCAACCTCCAACCGCAATTTCGAAGGTCGCCAGGGGCAGGGTGGACGCACCCACCTGGTCAGCCCGGCCATGGCCGCGGAAGCCGCACTGCGCGGGCATTTCGCGGATGTCCGGCCGGGACGGGGAGAGTGACATGGATACCCTGACCGTCATCGAAGGGATCGCGATGCCGCTGGACCGGGCCAACGTCGATACCGATGCCATCATTCCCAAGCAGTTTCTCAAATCGATCCAGCGCAGTGGCTTCGGGCCCAACCTGTTCGACGAATGGCGCTACCTGGATCACGGCGAACCGGGTCAGGACAACCGCACGCGGCCCCTGAATCCGGATTTCGTACTCAATGACCCGCACTACCAGGGCGCACGCATCCTGCTGGCGCGCGAGAACTTCGGTTGCGGATCATCGCGGGAACATGCCGTGTGGGCGCTGCTGGATTACGGTTTCCGGGTCATCATTGCCCCCAGCTTCGCCGACATTTTTTTCAACAACTGTTTCAAGAACGGTGTACTGCCGGTCATTCTGCCGGCGGACCAGGTGGACCAGCTGTTTCGCGCAAGCTCGGCGACGCCGGGCGTGCGGCTGCGTGTGGACCTGCCAGCGCAGCAGTTGCATACCCCCGATGGCGGCGTGCTGGATTTCGAGGTCGACGCGTTTCGCAAGGACTGCCTGATCCGCGGGCTGGACGACATCGGTCTGACGCTGCAGCATGCCGACGCCATCCGGGACTACGAGACCAGACGTCGCCAGGCTGCCCCCTGGTTATTTGATGAATTACTTCAAAAATAACTAACAACTCATTATAAATGTCACATAAAATAGCAATCCTGCCCGGCGATGGCATTGGTCCGGAGATCGTCGCCGAGGCGGGCAGGGTCCTGGATGTCCTGCGCTCGCAGTACGGGTTCGCGGCGGAACTGGAGCAGGCACCGGTCGGCGGGGCGGGCTACGAGGCGTACGGGCATCCGTTACCTGAGTCCACGCTGGCGCTGGCACGCGCCGCCGACGCCGTGTTGCTCGGTGCCGTCGGTGGTCCCCGCTGGGAGGGTCTGGAACGGGCGCTGCGTCCCGAGCAGGGACTGCTGGGGCTGCGCGCCGAACTGCAGCTGTTCTCCAACCTGCGGCCGGCCATTCTCTATCCGCAACTGGCCGCTGCCTCGACCCTGAAGGCGGACGTGGTCAGCGGACTGGACATCATGATCGTCCGGGAACTGACCGGGGGTATCTACTTCGGGAAACCGCGCGGCATACGTACCCGGGAGGATGGACAGCGGGAAGGGTATAACACTCTCGTGTACAGCGAGTCCGAAATCGAGCGGATCGGGCGCTCCGCCTTCGAGATCGCACGCAAGCGTGCGCGACGCCTGTGCTCG
This sequence comes from uncultured Ectothiorhodospiraceae bacterium, assembly GCA_964443845.1. Taxonomy (GTDB): domain Bacteria; phylum Pseudomonadota; class Gammaproteobacteria; order UBA9214; family UBA9214; genus UBA9214. Next base: position 29,095 of record CAYUFA010000004.1, on the reverse strand, counting down.
GTGGACAAGGCCAATGTGCTGGAAGTAAGTGAGTTGTGGCGCTCGGTCATGATCCGCATCGCCGCGGAATACCCGGACGTGGAACTGTCGCACATGTACGTCGATAATGCGGCCATGCAACTGGTACGCGCGCCGCGACAGTTCGATGTCATGGTGACCGGCAACATGTTCGGCGATATCCTCTCGGACGCCGCAGCCATGCTCACCGGCTCCATCGGGATGCTGCCTTCCGCCTCGCTGGACAGCCGTGGCCGTGGCATGTATGAACCGATCCACGGATCGGCGCCGGATATCGCCGGCAAGGATATCGCCAATCCACTGGCGACGATTCTCTCGGTGGCCATGCTGCTGCGCTACAGCCTCGACCACGGCGATCTGGCTGATCGTATCGAGCAGGCCGTGGGCAAGGTGCTGGATAGCGGCCTGCGCACGGCGGATATCGCAACGGCCGGCACACGTTCCGTCGGCACGCGCGCGATGGGCGACGCCGTGGTGCGTGCGTTGCGTGACTGAGTGAGCAGATTTGTTGGTTCAACTACAGGTAAACAGGACCTATGTCAGCGAAATATGATGTAGCCGTCGTCGGTGCAACCGGCGCGGTCGGCGAAACCATGCTGGAGATTCTCGAGCAGCGTGATTTTCCGGTAAACAATGTCTACCCACTGGCGAGCGCACGCTCGGCCGGCAAGAAGATCGCCTTTCGTGGCAAGCAGCTGACCGTTCAGGACCTGGCCACCTTTGACTTCTCGAAAACCCGTATCGGCCTGTTCTCGGCGGGTGCCTCGATTTCCGAGAAGTTTGCACCGATCGCCGCGCAGGCCGGTTGCGTGGTCATCGACAACACCTCGCAGTTTCGCTACCACGACGAGATTCCCCTGGTCGTGCCCGAGGTCAACCCGCACATGATCGCGGACTACCGGCGCCACGGCATCATCGCCAATCCGAACTGTTCCACCATCCAGATGCTGGTGGCCCTGAAGCCGCTGTATGACGCGGCGGGTATCGAGCGCGTCAACGTCTGTACCTACCAGGCCGTGTCCGGCACCGGCAAGGAGGCCATCGAGGAACTGGCCGGCCAGACCGCGGCGCTGCTGAACGGCAAGGAGGTGAAGCCAGGCGTCTACCCGCGCCAGATCGCCTTCAACGTGCTGCCCCAGATCGACGTGTTCCAGGATAATGGCTACACCAGGGAAGAGATGAAGATGGTCTGGGAGACCTGGAAGATCATGGGTGACGCCTCGATCCGGGTGAACCCCACGGCCGTGCGCGTGCCGGTGTTTTACGGGCACTCCGAGGCGGTCCATATCGAGACCCGGGACAAACTGACCGTCGAGCGTGCCCGTGCCGTGCTCGGGGCAGCGCCCGGGATTATCGTCCTGGATGAGCGCCGGGACGGCGGGTATCCGACCGCGGTCACCGAGGCCGCCGGGCAGGATCCGGTGTTCGTTGGCCGGATCCGGGAAGATATTTCCCATCCGCGGGGTTTGGATCTGTGGATTGTTGCCGACAACGTACGCAAAGGTGCAGCACTGAACAGCGTTCAGATCGCGGAATTATTGGTCAGGGAGTATTTGTAGGCTATAGTCTGCCGCCATGCCGATCTTTGCCTGCGCGCTGCTGTAGTCTCGGACTGAATCATCGTTACAGGGGACTCTGGAATGTTCAGAAAATTGGCTATCCCATCGATTTTGCTGGTTTTTTCTTCGCCAGGAGTGCTGGCGATGGGGCTCGGCGAAATCGAGATGCAGTCCGCGCTGAATCAGCCAATGCAGGCGGAAATCGACCTGACCTCCTCGGCGGGTACCGACCTGAAGGACATCAAGGTCTCGGTGGCCACCCTGGCCGCGCATCAGCGTGCCGGCCTGACCAAGACCCCGATCCTCTCGGATTTCCGGTTTCACGTCGAGAAGGGAGCGGATGGCAATGCCATCGTTCGGGTAACCAGTACGGACCCGGTCCGGGAACCGTACCTGGAATTCATGCTGGAACTCGATTGGCCCAAGGGGCACCTGCTGCGGCAGTACACGGTACTGGTCGATCCCCCGGTTACCATGCCGGCCGTGACGCCGGTCACGGCACCGGCGCGGACGCAGGCTGCGCTCCGCGCGCCGGACAGGCCGCTTACCGAAACACCCGTTACTTTGCCACCGGTCGCCGCAGCACCCGTCGCCACCGCTCCGGCTGTTGCGTCGGCACCGGTTGCGCCTGCTGCCGCCACCCGTGAATCCGCTCCTGCCACGCGCGAAATCGGTCCCATCCGGCGCACGGACACCCTCTGGAGCATCGCGCAACAGTTGCGTCCGGACGGGAGTGTGAGCGTACCGCAGGTCATGCAGGCACTGCTGCGCGCCAACCCGGATGCCTTCATGGGCGGCAACATCAACCGCATGAAGCTCGGGGCGACCCTGCGGGTACCCAGCGTGGACGAAATGCGCGCAATGAGCGCGCAGCAGGCCGCCGCGGAATCCACCCGGCAGAACCGGGAGTGGCAGGCCGAGATCAGTGCCGGCAGTCAGCAGGCGGCAGCCGACAACCAGGCCCCGTTGGACACGGCCGGCAGCCCGGCACAGGCCAGCACTCCCGCCGCTGCCCACCTCACGCTGGTCGCACCGGAAAGCAAGGATGTGGACAGTGCGGCGGCTGCGGGGGATGCGCCAAACCCGGATGAGAAATCCGCACAGGGGGACAAGCTCGAACAGCAGCTGGCGCTCGCGACGGAGGCCGCCGAAGCCAGCCAGGCCCAGTCGGCAGAACTGCAGTCACGTGTCTCGGACCTGGAGCAGCAGGTCAATACCATGAAACGGCTGCTCGAACTCAAGGACAACGCGCTGGCACAGTTGCAGCAGAAATCCGCACAGCAGACACCCGAGGACCGCAAGCCTGCGGCACAGCCGGCGGCCAAACCGGCCGCGGTAACGCCGGCGTCGGTCAGGCCCGCCGCGGAATCCCGTGGTGTCATGGCGCAGATCGTGAACAACCCGCTGCTGGCCGGTGGTGCAGCCATCGCGGTGCTGCTGCTGGGTGTCCTGCTCCGGCTGATCAGCCGGAAACGGAATCCGGAAGGTTTTGATGAGGACATGACCCTGGAAAGTCGCATGGCGCAGCAGGGTGACTCCCGCGAACCGGCTCCTGCCTTCGACAGTCTCGATGTCACCGTGCCCCGCTACCAGGAGGAGGAACTGCAGGCACCGGTGCCCGGGCACGACAGCGACCCGCTGACGGAGGCGGATGTCTACATAGCCTATGGCCGCATCCAGCAGGCCGAGGAACTGTTGCACAAGGCACTCGAGCTGGATCCGGACAACGACGACCTGCGTCTGAAGTTGCTGGAGGTATACCACGCCTCCGGCAATGTGGCCGCCTTTGTACAGGCCGCCGGTGAATTTCACGACGGGGTCACGGAAGACGATGAGCGCTGGATGCAGGTGGCCGAAATGGGTTATGCGCTGGATCCCGGCAACGAGCTGTTTCATGCCGCCACCCCGGACCAGGCCACCGGCAGCGCAACCGGCGTGGACGGCCTGCAGGACCAGGTGCAGGCGAGCGGCGACCTGCCGGAGGGCATGGATTTCAACCTCGATGACTATGCCATCGAGATCGAAGACGAGCAGGAAGGGGTGCTCACCACGGAAGACGAGGTGACCACCAAACTGGATCTGGCGCGTGCCTACATCGACATGGATGACCGGGAAAGTGCCCGTAACATCCTCGATGAAGTCATGGAGGAAGGCAACAGCGACCAGAAACAGGAAGCCGAACGCATTATCGCCAGAATGGCCTGACCCCCGTCGCACCGCAGGCTGCCGGTGCCGCCACCGGTACCCTGTGCCCGCTCCGGCTGCATACTCCGGTGTGCAACCCGGGGCGTACCCGGCTGGCCGGATGCCTCCGGTTGCAAGGGTATACTGGCCATCCCTGTATCCAACCGCTGCCGGAACACATGCGCTTTGCCCTGGGTGTGGAATTCGAAGGGTCCGGTTTTTCCGGATGGCAACGCCAGTCCTCGGGCCGAACCGTACAGGCCAGCATGGAAACCGCGCTGGCCCGGGTTGCCGACGCTCCCGTGGAAGTGGTCTGTGCCGGCCGAACCGACACCGGCGTGCACGCAACCGGGCAGGTGGTGCATTTCGATACCCGGGCAGTACGCGGCACGGACAGCTGGTTGCGCGGTGGCAACAGCCACCTGCCGCACGACATCCGCATCCAGTGGGCAAGGCCGGTAGCGGATGGTTTCCATGCCCGGTTCAGTGCCCGGCGCCGCCACTACCGGTATGTCATCAGCAGCACAACAACGTCGCCGGCCATCCTGCGGCACCTGGTCTGCCACGTGCGTCAGCCGCTGGACCTGCAGGTGATGCGGGCGGCGGCATCGGCCCTGCTCGGTGAACACGACTTCACCTCGTTGCGGGCGGCGGCCTGCCAGGCGAAGACACCGGTCCGCACCATCCACCGGCTGGACGTGACGCGTTCGGGTGACTGGGTGTACATCGACGTCGAGGCCAATGCCTTTCTTCACCACATGGTGCGCTGCATCGCCGGCATGCTGATCAGCATCGGGGTCGGGGACCGCCCGCCAGGCTGGATGGAGGAGGTGCTTGCCGCAAGAGACCGCACCCGGGCCGGAGTCAATGCGCCGGCTGCCGGCCTGTATCTGGTCAGGGTGGAATATCCAGTTACCTTCCAGATCCCGGCGACCGGCTGGTTGCCTGTATACGGTTGAAGCCATGCACCGCGAGTGGTGCCCGGCCGTTGATATTTTGTATATTCGTCCTTCCACCGATATGATGGTCACGCGGCACCTGTCTCATCATTCCGCGTGAGCCGCGTTGCTGGCTGAAGCCCGGTCCTGCACGGCGCAGCGCGCAGCACAGTGCGTGATGTACGGGCAGGCGAGGCAACGCAGCAGGACCGGGTTTCAGACGCAACCCTTTGGGACCGGGCGATTTTTGCCCCTGGCGGTGGTGCGGCCCGCTCATGCAGCTATGGCTGCACCGCGCTCGCCGCGCCTTGCCGGAAACAAAAATCGCCACGGTCGCGGCCGCGTGGAATGATGAGACAGGTTCTAGTCAGGATGCGAACCCGTGTAAAAATCTGCGGAATCACCCGACCGGAAGATGCGGCCGCGGCAGTCGATGCCGGCGCGGATGCCATCGGCCTGGTGTTCTATCCGGGCAGTCCGCGCTACGTCGAACCCGGACAGGCGGCCGGGATCGCTGCCGCCCTCGGGCCGTTCGTGACCGCTACCGGCCTGTTCGTCGATGCCGCCGAGGCCACCGTCCGGGAGGTGCTGTCCGCCGTGCCGCTTGGCCTGTTGCAGTTCCATGGCAATGAAGCGAACGCTGACTGTGTGCGGTACGGCGTTCCTTTCATCAAGTCGATTGCGATGGAATCCGCCACGCAGTGCCTGCGCAGGATGGCAGACTACCCGGACGCCAGCGGATTCCTGCTGGACCGGTGGCAGCCGGACGTGCATGGCGGCGGCGGCAGGACATTTGACTGGGATATCATTCCGGCCGGCGTCAGGCGGCCGGTCGTGCTGGCCGGCGGGCTGACCCCGGACAACGTGGCGGACGCAATCCGGCGCGTGCATCCCTATGCAGTCGATGTCAGCAGTGGCGTGGAATCCGCACCCGGTATCAAGTCCGCCGCCCGCATCAGGGCATTCATGAAAGGAGCGAGAGGGTTGTGAAACAGACTGGTAACGACACGGCCGCTGCAGACCTGCCGGACGAGAGCGGACATTTCGGCGTCTACGGGGGACGCTTCGTGGCCGAAACCCTGATGCCGCCGCTGGAGGAGCTGACGGACGCCTACCACCGGTATCTCCGGGATGTGGATTTTCTCGCCGAACTGGACGCCGATCTGGCGAACTATGTCGGGCGACCGTCACCGTTGTACTACGCCGAACGGCTCACGCAGCAGGTAGGTGGTGCACGTATCTACCTCAAGCGCGAGGACCTCAATCACACCGGCGCGCACAAGATCAATAACACGGTCGGTCAGGCGTTGCTGGCGAAACGCATGGGCAAGACGCGCATCATCGCCGAAACCGGAGCCGGCCAGCACGGCGTCGCCTCGGCCACGGTGGCCGCTCGCCTGGGCATGGAATGTGTGGTCTACATGGGTGAGGAGGACATGCGCCGGCAGGCCATCAACGTCTATCGCATGCGCCTGCTCGGCGCACGGGTGGTGGCGGTCACCTCGGGATCAAAGACCCTGAAAGATGCCCTCAACGAAGCGTTGCGTGACTGGGTGACCAACGTGGACAACACCTTCTACATCATCGGCACGGTGGCCGGTCCCCACCCGTACCCGGCGATGGTACGGGACTTCCAGGCGGTCATCGGACGGGAGACCCGCACACAGATCCTGGCGGCCGAGGACCGGCTCCCGGATGTGCTGGTGGCCTGCGTGGGTGGCGGCTCGAACGCCATCGGGCTGTTTTATCCCTTTATCGGTGACCCCGGCGTGGCCATGCACGGTATCGAGGGCGGAGGCGACGGTGTCGCCACGGGGCGGCACGCCGCGCCGCTGACGGCCGGCCGGCCGGGTGTGCTGCACGGCAACCGGACCTACCTGATGGAAGATTCGGACGGCCAGATCATCGAGACCCATTCCATCTCGGCCGGACTGGATTATCCCGGCGTGGGGCCGGAGCATGCCTGGCTGAAGGACAGCGGCCGGGCGCTTTACAGCGCCGTTACCGACAGCGAGGCCATGCAGGCATTCCACCAGCTTACCCGTGTGGAGGGCATCATGCCGGCACTGGAATCGAGTCATGCTATCGCCCACGCGGTGCGGATCGCGGCGGACATGGACAAGGACCGGATCATCGTGGTGAACCTGTCCGGGCGTGGTGACAAGGACGTGCATACCGTCGCGGCACTGGAGGGCATCGAGGTATGAGCCGGATCGCAGGATGCTTCGAACAACTGGCCGTGGCACGGCGCAAGGCGCTGATCCCCTACATCACTGCGGGCGATCCGGAGCCTTCCGTCACCGTGCCGCTGCTGCATGCGCTGGTCGCCGCCGGTGCCGACCTGCTGGAAATCGGCGTACCGTTTTCCGATCCCATGGCGGACGGGCCGGTCATCCAGGCCGCCTGCGAGCGTGCACTCCGGCACCATGTTTCATTGCACCGGGTACTGGACATGGTGCGCTCCTTCCGGGAGTCCGACACGGCAACGCCGGTCATCCTGATGGGCTACCTGAATCCCATCGAGGTCTGGGGATACGAGTCGTTTGCCGTTGCGGCGCAGGCAGCCGGCGTGGATGGCGTACTCACGGTCGACATGCCCCCCGAGGAGGCCGCCGGGCTGGCCACGGCACTGCACGCGCACGCCATGGACATGATCTTCCTGCTGGCCCCGACCAGCGATGCCCGACGTATGGACATGGTCCGCGGGCTTGCCACGGGCTTTCTCTACTATGTTTCGTTCAAGGGTGTGACCGGTGCCAATCGCCTGGATGTCGCAGACGTCAGCCACAAGCTGGAAGAGTTGCGCCGGCATACCCGCCTGCCGGTCGGGGTCGGATTCGGTATCCGCGACGCCGAGTCTGCCGCCCGGGTTGCCGCCGTGGCGGATGCCGTGGTGGTCGGCAGTGCGCTGGTGGGACAGGTGGCCGCACTGGCCGACAGGCCGGCAGAAATCGCGCCGGCCCTGGCCCGCACCCTGGCCGACATGCGCAGGGCGATGGATGCAGCTGTCCCGCCAGCCTGAAATGGAACTTCAACCCCTGTGTGATGATGTACAATTGCGGCCATGAGCTGGTTCAGCAAACTTGTTCCGTCCAAGATCCGCACCGTCGGCGGGAACAAGCGCACCGTACCCGAGGGGTTGTGGGTCAAGTGTGACGGATGCAGTGCAGTGCTGTACCGCTCCGAGCTGGAACGGAACCTGGATGTCTGTCCGAAGTGCAGCCACCACATGCGCATCGGGGCAAGGCTGCGTCTCAACCAGTTTCTCGATGAAGGCTCCGCCGGGGAACTCGGCAAGAACATCGAGCCGGTGGATGTGCTCAAGTTCAAGGACAGCAGGCGGTACCGCGACCGGCTGACCGCAGCCCAGAAGGAAACCGGTGAAACCGATGCGCTGGTCGTGATGCGCGGTACCCTGCACAAGCTGCCGGTGGTTGCGGTCGCCTTCGAGTTTCGTTTTATGGGTGGGTCCATGGGGGCCGTCGTGGGCGAGCGTTTCGTGCGTGCCGCCAATCATGCGCTGAAGGAAAAATGTCCACTGATCTGTTTCTCCGCCAGCGGTGGCGCGCGCATGCAGGAGGCCCTGTTCTCGCTGATGCAGATGGCCAAGACCAGCGCGGCACTGGCGCGTCTCTCCGAGGCCGGGATTCCCTTTATCTCCGTACTGACGGACCCGACCATGGGTGGCGTGTCCGCCAGCTTCGCCATGCTCGGTGACATCAACATCGCCGAGCCGCACGCCCTGATCGGATTCGCCGGCCCCCGCGTGATCGAGCAGACCGTGCGGGAAACCCTGCCGGACGGCTTCCAGCGCAGCGAGTTCCTGCTGGAACACGGGGCCATCGACATGATCATGGATCGCCGCGAGATGCGCGATCGCGTGGCCAGCCTGCTGGCGATCCTGACCCGGCAGCCGGAAGCCTCCGCTGGCTGAACGCGTCGTGCCCGTGCCCGGCGGACTTCCGCTGTCCATGCAAGCCCCCCGTTTTCAGCGCCTGGCCGACTGGCTGGCATGGCAGGAAACGCTGCATTCCTCGAAGATCGACCTCGGCCTGGAGCGCGTCAGGGAGGTGGCAAAGCGGATGGGGCTGTTGCCGTTGCCCTGTCCGGCGATTGTCGTCGCGGGGACCAATGGCAAGGGTTCCAGTGTGGCGATGCTCGAGTCCATCTACCGGGCGGGCGGGTGGCGCACGGTTTGCTATACCTCGCCCCACCTGCTGCGTTACAACGAGCGCGTCCGGATCGGCGGGCAGGAGTGCTCCGATCCGTGTCTGTGTGCTGCCTTTGCGGCGATCGACGCGGCCCGGGAGCGGATCTCCCTGTCCTACTTTGAATTCGGCACGCTGGCCGCGCTGTATGTGATCCGGCAGGTGCAGCCGCATATCGCCATTCTGGAAGTCGGGCTGGGTGGGCGGCTGGATGCCGTCAATATCGTAGATGCCGACGTGGCGCTGGTGACCCGTATCGGCATCGATCACGTAGCCTGGCTGGGCGCCGATCGTGAATCCATCGGACGCGAGAAGGCCGGCATTTTCCGGTCCGCCCGGCCCGCGGTGTGTGCCGACCCGTCGCCACCGGCAAGCCTGCGCGTGGCGGCCGAATCCAGCGGCGCGGACTGGTATGCAGCCGGCAGTGGTTTCACTGCCACGCGCTCCGGAGCGTGCTGGAACTTCCGGGGCAGGGCGCGGGAATGGACCGGCCTGCCACCTCCCGGCCTGCAGGGAGCGCACCAGCTGGAGAATGCCGCCGGTGTACTGGCCGTCGTGGAACGGCTGCTGCCCCGGCTGCCACTGGATACGGACGACATCCGCAACGGCTTGCGTGCGGTGACGCTGGCCGGACGCGGGCAGGTCCTGCCGGGGTTGCCCGAGGTGCTGGTTGACGTGGCCCATAACCCGGACGGGGCCACCCGGCTGGCCGCGTTGTTGCGGCAGCGGAAAACCTCCGCTACCACCTGGCTCGTGCTGGGCATGCTGGAAGACAAGGACGTTGCCGGTTTTGCGCAAGCCATCAGCGCTTGCGTGGATATCTGGTGCCTGGCCGGCCTGCCGGTGGAACGCGGCATGAGCGCGCGCGAGCTGCAGCAACGCATCGGTCCCGCTGCCGGTTCCGCGCACCTGTTCCGCTGTCCGGCGGATGCCTTCCGCTTTGCACAGGAGCGCGCGACGGATGCCGATCGCATCGTGGTTTGCGGCTCTTTCGCTACCGTGGCAGAGGTGCTCGCAACTCGGGTATAGTTTCTGCCGGAAGTACCACTGATTGTCAGATATCCGCACTAGGTGACTATGGAACAGCAACTCAAACAGCGACTGGTCGGCGCGATCGTGCTGGTCTCGCTGGCTGTCATCTTTATCCCGGTGATCCTGGAAGGCCCGGATGACGAATGGGCGCCGCGCACGCACGCTATCCCGGCGCCCCCGGAACTGGACTACCGCGCCTCGATGGATCTGCCGATTCCAGATACCGATCAGCCTGCCACGCAGGATACGGCGGCTGTGCCGCCGGCCGCAGCCCGGCCGGTGCAAGCGCCGCCACAGGCCGCGGCACCGCAGCAGGCGGACAAGGCGCCGTCGCAGCCGGAGCCCGCCCCAGTGCCGGCACCGGCCCCGGCACGCGCCAGTGTCCCGCCCCCACGGGCTGCCGCGCCGGCACCGGGCTGGTATGCCCAGCTCGGCAGCTTCGGACAGCTGTCCAATGCCACCAGCCTGCGTGACACGCTTGCCAGGGCACGGATTGCCGTGCAGATACAGAAGGCGGACACCGGCAAGGGCAGCACCTACCGGGTGCTGGCCGGCCCCGAACCCGACCGCGCGCGCGCCGAGACCCTGCTGCGCAAACTCGGGAAGCAGTTGAAAACCACCGGTATCGTGATCGAAATCGGTGCCGGTGGCTAGCTGACCGATAGCGACTCGGCGCCGGTATGCTGCTAGAATGGCTGTCTGGAGCCGGCGCCCGCAACGGGTCGTCACGAGTCAGTTGCCCAGCAAGCTCATCGAGTGAGGATGATATGCAAATTGCCTGGATCGATATCGTCATTATTGCACTGATTGCACTCTCCGCAGTTCTCAGCCTGTTCCGCGGTTTCGTCAAGGAAGCGCTGGCCCTGGCGACCTGGCTGGTGGCCCTGTGGGTGGCAATGACCTTCTACGAACCGTTGTCCCAGTGGCTGGGCCACTGGATCACGCTGGTATCCGCCCGCAAGATCACCGCTTTCGCCGCGCTGTTCGTCGCCGTTCTGTTGCTGGGCACCGTGGTGAATTATCTGGCCAGCAAGCTGGTCTCGAAGACCGGACTGAGTACTACCGACAAGTTGCTGGGCATAGTATTTGGCGTCGCGCGCGGCGGGGTGATCGTCGCCATTCTGGTGTTGCTCGCCGGACTGACGCCTTTCCCGCACGACCAATGGTGGAAAGATTCACAGTTTCTGGGCTACTTCCAGGAATTTGCGCTCTGGATGCGCAATTACCTGCCGGACGAAATCGCCCAGAACATCAGCTACGTCTGATCCGGACCGGGAGCCAGCGGCGGACACCCAGTCATGTGCGGTATCATCGGCCTTGTTGCACACAGCCTGGTTAACCAGTCCATTTATGACGGGCTGACGGTGCTGCAACATCGCGGCCAGGACGCTGCCGGCATCATGACCTGCGACGGCCGGCGCATGTACCTGCGCAAGGATAACGGCCTGGTGCGCGATGTTTTCCATACCCGTCACATGCGCCGCCTGCTGGGCAACATGGGCATCGGCCACGTTCGCTACCCGACCGCGGGCTGCGAGAGTTCCGCCGAGGCGCAGCCGTTCTACGTGAATTCACCGTACGGAATCTGCCTCGCGCATAACGGCAATCTAACCAACGCCAACCGCCTCAAGGAGGAGCTGTTCCAGGAGGATCTGCGCCAGATCAACACGGACTCCGATTCCGAGGTGCTGCTGAACGTCTTCGCACACGAACTGCAGCGTCACGCGGAAGTGCGCATGGACATCAGCCATGTGTTCAACGCGGTGGCCGGCGTACACCGCCGCTGCGAGGGCGCCTACGCCGCGGTTGCCATGATCACGGGTTACGGCGTGGTGGCGTTCCGTGACCCGTATGGCATCCGGCCGCTGGTCTATGGCAAGCGCGAAACGCCGGATGGCGTGGATTACATGATGGCCTCCGAAAGCGTGGCACTGGATGCGCTCGGATTCCAGCTGCTCGGTGATGTCGCCCCGGGGGAGGCGATCTTCGCCGCACTCGACGGCAGGATTTACCATCAGCAGTGCGCAGAAAAGCCGTCCCTGTCACCGTGTATCTTCGAGTACGTGTACCTGGCGCGACCGGACTCGATCATTGACCGGATCTCTGTCTACAAGGCCCGCCTGCGCATGGGCGAGAAACTGGCCGCAAAGATCCAGCGGGTATGGCCCGACCACGATATCGACGTGGTGATTCCGATCCCGGACACGAGCCGGACTTCCGCACTGCAACTGGCCAACCATCTGGGCGTGAAATACCGTGAGGGGTTCATCAAGAACCGTTACATCGGCCGGACCTTCATCATGCCGGGACAGCAGCAGCGCAAGAAATCGGTGCGCCAGAAGCTCAATGCAATTGACCTGGAATTCCGCGACAAGAACGTGCTGCTGGTCGACGATTCGATCGTCAGGGGTACCACGTCATCGCAGATCATCGAAATGGCCCGCGATGCCGGCGCGAACAAGGTGTATTTCGCCTCCGCAGCCCCGCCCGTGCGCTACCAGAACGTGTACGGCATCGACATGCCGAGCAGCACGGAACTGATCGCAGCGGGCTGCAGCGAGGAAGAGGTTTGCAAGGCCATCGGAGCCGACTGGCTGCTGTTCCAGGACCTGGACGATCTCATCAGCGCCGTCGGCAAGGGGAACCCGGAAATCGCGAGATTCGATAACTCCGTCTTTACCGGCGAGTACATCACCGGCAACGTGGACGTGGAATACCTCAGCGGCCTGCAACAGTTACGCAACGACGCGGCCAAGGAGGACCGGCGCGAGGAGGACGGCGAGGTGATCGACCTGCACAATACCGCCTGATCCACAGCACCGTCTTGACAGCCCGGGTTTTCTACTCTAGATTCTGTGACCAGAGCGCCGATTTGAATTCAGCTTGCGGGCGCGTAATAAATGCAGCTAAAGCGATGGCACCTGCTTTCGCGTAACTGCAAGCGGGTTTTTTTGTGCCCGCTCCATCTGACAGCAGCCTGTGGGACAGGAGACGACGATGTCATTTGAAGAGTATGAATTTGCCACGCGGGCGGTGCGCGCCGGACAGCAACGCAGTGCGGAGGGGGAACATTCTGAACCGATCTTCCCGACCTCGAGCTACGTGTTTGGCTCCGCAGCCGAGGCGGCTGCACGTTTCTCCGGGGCAGTGCCCGGCAACATCTATTCCCGCTTTACCAATCCGACCGTACGCACCTTCGAGCAGCGTCTCGCATCGCTGGAAGGTGGCGAATCCTGCGTTGCCACTGCTTCGGGGATGGCGGCGATCCTGGCGACCTGTGCCGGACTGCTCAAGGCTGGAGATCACATCGTGTCATCGCGCAGTATTTTCGGTACCACGACCGTGCTGTTCAGCACGTACCTGGCGCGGTTCGGGATCGAAACCACGTTTGTGGCGCTGGATGACATCGCGGCCTGGCAGCGCGCCGTACGTGCGCAGACCCGGCTGTTTTTCCTGGAAACCCCCTCCAATCCCCTGACCGAGCTGGCGGACATCCGGCAACTCGCGGAACTGGCGCATTCCGTCAATGCGTTGCTGGTCGTGGACAACTGCTTCTGCACCCCGGCCCTGCAGCTGCCGCTGGCGCTGGGTGCGGATATCGTGGTCCATTCCGCGACCAAGTACCTGGACGGACAGGGCCGCTGTGTCGGGGGCGCCGTGGTGGGGAATGGCGAGAATGTCGGCAAGGAGGTCTACGGTTTCCTGCGCACGGCCGGCCCTTCCATGAGTCCGTTCAACGCCTGGGTATTCCTCAAGGGTCTGGAAACCCTGTCCCTGCGCATGCAGGCGCACTGCGCCAACGCCCTGGAGCTGGCCCGTTGGCTGGAGGCGCAGCCGGGTGTGTCCAGGGTCTATCATCCCGGCCTGCCGTCCCATCCCCGGCATGCACTGGCCAGAACCCAGCAGAGCGGTTTTGGTGCCGTGTTTTCGTTTGAGCTGCAGGGCGGTCATGAGCAGGCATGGAAATTCATCGATGCGGTCCGGATCTTCTCCATTACGGCGAACCTGGGTGATGCCAAGAGCACGATCACCCATCCGGCCACCACCACGCACGGTCGTCTGACACCGGAACAGCGCGCCGAGGCAGGCATCTCCGATGGCCTGATCCGTCTCGCAGTCGGCCTCGAATCGGTGCGGGACCTGCAGGCTGATCTTGCGCGTGGCCTGGTGGCAGCCGGCGGCTGAGACCGGGCTGCCGCCGACCGGGACAACGCACGCATGAGCGAGCCCCGGGCCGCCCGGCAGCATCTGGAGAAAATCTTCCACAGTGCGCTTGCTGCGGTACGCGGCAGTGACCGGGTTGCCGGGGCATTGCGGGAACAGCCGCTTTCGTCCGGCGCGCCCGTCGTTGCGCTCGGGAAGGCAGCCGCATCCATGCTGGAAGGTGCGCTCCAGGGCGCGGACGCCGCCGTGGTTAGTGCCTTGCTGATCAGCAAGGCGGCCCAGCTTCATGCGCACGTTTGTGGCAGGCCCGGCGTGCTCTGCCTGGCGGGTGGCCATCCACTCCCGGACGCGCGCAGCCTGGCAGCGGGCCGGCAGCTGCTGGCATTTCTCCAGGCCTGTCCGCCGCAGCAGGAGGTGCTGTTCCTGGTTTCGGGCGGCAGTTCCAGCCTGGTCGAGGTGCTGCGCACAGGGCGCAACCTGGCAGACCTGCAGCGTGTCAATCACTGGTTACTGGGCAGTGGTCTGGATATCGTGGCGATCAACCGGGTCAGACGGCAACTGTCGGCGATCAAGGGGGGCGGGTTGTTACACTACCTGCAGGGGCGGCCGGCAAGGGTATTGCTGATGTCCGATGTGCCGGATGACGACCCTGCCGTGATCGGCTCGGGCCTGCTGTTTCCGCCACGCGACGGATCCCGGGCAATGCCGGACCTGCCCGCATGGATTTCTGACCTGCTGGAGCCGGAAACGCAGCGGGTTCCGGCGCCGGCCAAAGTCAGCTACCGGATCGTTGCGACCCTGGAGATGGCGCTGGCGGCCGCGGCGCAGTGTGCCCGCGACCTGGGTTACCCGGCGCGGGTCCGGCATCCCGGGCTGGCCGGTGACGCCGGGCAGTGCGGGGCGGGGATCGCGGATTTCCTGGCCGGCGTGGAGCCGGGTGTTTATCTCTGGGGCGGCGAAACCACGGTCCGGCTCCCCCGGCACCCGGGGGTGGGCGGCCGTAACCAGCAGCTTGCGCTAAGCGCGGCACTGCGCCTGTCCGGGCGCAGGGATATCGAGTTGCTGGCGGCCGGCAGCGATGGCGAGGATGGCAACTCGCAGGCCGCGGGGGCCATCGTCGATGGCGGCACGGTCGCCCGTGCACAGGCTCGCGGCGTCGGTGCCCGGGCCTGCCTGGAACAGGCCGACGCGAGGCGGTGTCTTGCAGCCAGCGGAGACCTGCTGGTGACCGGCCCGACCGGAACCAACGTAACCGACCTGGTCATAGGTGTGAAACTTGCCACGGGCAACTGCAATGCATGAACTGATCGAACTGGCCGCCAGCTGTCTGCAGGAACGTGATCCCGCCCGCAAGGTTACCTGTACCCGGGAAGTCGCCGCGCTGTTCCGGCAACGGGGCAGCGGCGCTGCGTCACCAGTGCGCGCCTGCACGCAGTCGCCGGGCCGCCCGGAGCAACCCAGCCTGGTGCACTTCACCCGGCTGGCGCAACGCAGACTGACAACCGCAATGGGTCGCGCGGCATTCCTGCATGCTCTGGCACACATCGAATTCAATGCCATCAACCTGGCATGGGATGCCGTGTGCCGGTTTCCGGGACTGCCCGGGCAGTACTATCTGGACTGGAGCCGGGTGGCCGGCGAAGAGGCATGTCACTTCACGCTGCTGGTGGAACGACTGCGCGAGGCGGGGCACGAGTACGGTGACTTCCCGGCGCACGACGGCCTGTGGGAGATGGCGGAAAAGACCGCGCACGATCCGCTGGTCCGCATGGCGCTGGTGCCACGCGTGCTCGAAGCGCGCGGACTGGACGTTACACCGGGCATGCTGGGACGGCTGGAAGCGGTTGGCGATGCAGGCAGTGTGCGGGTCCTGCGACGGATTCTGGACGACGAAATCGGACATGTCCGGATCGGTTCGCGCTGGTTCGAATACCTCTGTGAACAGCGCGGCCTCGATCCGGCACAAACCTTCGGGCAGCTGCTTGCCGCCTACGGCATGCAGCGTATCCGGCCGCCCCTCAATCTGCCGGCACGCCGCCAGGCCGGTTTTGCCCAGCATGAGCTGGACCTGCTCAGTCAGCTTGCCGGTACGCAGGCATGAAGCGGGCACTGGCGATCGGGCTCCAGATCCTGGTGCTGACGGCCCTGCAGACCGGGACCGCGCTGCCCGATGCCGCGCCGCCAGAGCGCGGTCACACCCGGACCGTACCGGCAACGGTTCTCCGTTTTGACGTGCAGGAACCCGGGTCGGATCCCTACCCGGCGCGGTATACCATCACCGACCGCTTCCTGCGTATCGATGACGCCGATCCCGGTTCGGGATTTATCCTCTTCGATCGGGGTCGTCACACCGTCTACAGCGTCAGTCACGATGAACGCACGATCCTGGAACTCGCGCCGGTGGCACACGGCAAGGCAGCGCCGCGGTCCTACCGGCAGACGACCGTCCGGCGGGAGGACGCACAGGCACCGCTCGTCGGCGGCAGGAAACCCCTGCACCTGCAGTTCCGCGCCAACGGCGACACCTGTTATGACGTGATTTCGGTGCCCGGGTTGCTCGCACCGGCGACCGCCGCATTGCAGGAATATGCCGTGCTGTCCGGGCACCGGCAGCAGGTGCGTCTCGACACGCTCCCGGCTGACATCCGCACCCCGTGTTACCTGCTGCGCTACGCGTACGGTAGCGGGCTGCCGTACCAGCAGGGGCTGCCGATCAGGGAGTGGGCCCCGGACGGGTACCGCCGGACATTGCTGGACTACCGCGAAAACGTGCCGGTGGCGGCATCCCTGTTCAAACTGCCGGCGGACTACGACGTGCTGCGCCTGGGCGGTCAGGCAGGAACCGCTGCCGGCCCCTGAAGCGAACAGCCCCGGGGCGTGCACACCAGAACGCTGCCCTGTTCATACCAGTCACCCAGCACGATCCGTCTTGCCGGTTTGCCGTCAAGCAGGAACTCATGGATGGCGGGGCGGTGGGTATGGCCGTGGATCAGCAGGCGGGTTGCGTACTGCCGCATGACCTCATCCACTGCCGCGGGGTTGACGTCCATGATCGACTCCGGCTTGCCGCTGTTCTGCGCACGGCTGGCTGCACGCATTTCTCGGGCGAGCGTGCGCCGCTCATCCAGCGGTCGTGCCAGCATTTCCTGCTGCCATGCAGCACTCCTGACCTGTGCCCGGAACTGCAGATATTCGGTATCGTCGGTGCAGAGCATATCTCCATGCATGAGCAGGGCAGGGGTGCCGTACAGGTCGATCCGCGCGGGTTCCTCCAGCAATGTGCATCCCGATTGCTCGGCAAAGGTCCTCCCCAGCAGGAAGTCGCGGTTGCCGTGCATGAGGTAGACGGGTGTTCCGGCTGCAGTGCACTGACGTATCGCCGCGCAGACTTCGGGGCCGGGGGGAGAGTCGTCATCGTCGCCGATCCATGCCTCGAACAGGTCCCCGAGGATATAGACGGCCGCGGCCGCACCCGCCTCCCGCCCAAGGAGGGCGAGGAACAGGGCGGTTATTGCCGGGCGCTCGGGATCAAGGTGCAGATCGGATACGAACAGGGTGCGGGACATGCCGTCAGGCAACCGGGAGCACTACTCCTCGACGGTCACCTTGCGGATGACGACTTCCTGCAGCGGGATATCCTTCATGCCGAAGTTGAACCCGGTGCGAACCTGCTCGATCTTCTCGACGGTATCCATGCCTGCGGTCACCTTGCCGAATACGGCATACCCCCAGCCCTGTGGAGTCGGTGACTTATGGTCCAGGAAGTGATTGTCGGCAACATTGATGAAGAACTGCGAGGTCGCGGAGTCGGGATCGCTGGTGCGCGCCATGGCGATCGTTCCCTTCAGGTTCTGCAGGCCGTTGTCCGCCTCGTTCCTGATCGGCGGCCGGGTCTTTTTCAGTTTGGTATCGGAATCGTAGCCACCACCCTGGATCATGAACCCGGGAATGACGCGGTGAAAAATCGTGTTGTCGTAGAAACCCGACTTCGCATATGCGACGAAATTCGCCACGCTGAGTGGTGCCTTGTCGGGATCCAGTTCCAGCCTGATGATGCCCTGGGTGGTGTCCATCGTGACCTTGACCATGCCTTTTTCCTTCTGATTGTGTTGATTGTCCTGCGGGAAGCCCGTCAGCGGTAACAGCGCGGCAACCAGCACCAGGATCTGCAAAAGCGGTTTTCCCATGGCCAACTCCGGTTGTTTTATTCGGTTTGCCAATGATATAAGCTCTGCCGGTCATTACAAGAGCTGCTGTCCGCGCACCGGGCAGTGTTCCCTGCAGCAGGTGCCAGATGCCGGTCACTGCCGGTGCCCCGGGCGCGCTGCCGGGGAACAGGGACCCGTCGATGTTGAAGATCTACAACACCCTTACCAATCAGAAAGATACCTTTGTCCCGATCGAAGCCGGGAAAGTCGGGATGTATGTGTGCGGTATGACGGTGTATGACTACTGTCACCTCGGGCATGCACGGGTGATGGTGGTCTTTGACGTGGTGGTGCGCTACCTGCGTGCGCTCGGCTATGACGTCACCTATGTCCGCAACATTACGGATATCGACGACAAGATCATCCGGCGGGCGCAGGAAAACGGCGAGGATATCCAGGCGCTCACCGGGCGCTTCATCGCGATCATGAACGAGGACGCCGATGCCCTGGGTATCGCCCGTCCGGATATCGAACCGAGAGCCACCGGTTCCATGCGGGACATCATCGCCATGATCGGTGCGCTGGTCACGAACGGTTACGCCTATCAGGGCAGTAACGGTGACGTCTACTACGATGTGAGCCGGTTCGAGCACTATGGTCGCCTTTCCGGCAGGAACCTGGAAGAGCTGCAGGCGGGAGCCCGTATCGAGGTCGATGAATCCAAGAACGACCCGCTCGATTTCGTGCTCTGGAAGCAGGCCAAGCCCGGTGAGCCGAGCTGGGATTCGCCCTGGGGAGCGGGCCGGCCCGGCTGGCATATCGAATGCTCCGCCATGTCGACACGGTACCTGGGCGCACATTTCGATATCCATGGTGGCGGCATGGATCTCAAGTTCCCACACCACGAAAATGAAATTGCCCAGTCGGAGGCCGCCACCTGCAAGCCGTTTGTCAATTACTGGATGCATAACGGCTTTGTACGGGTGGACAACGAAAAGATGTCCAAGTCGCTCGGGAATTTCTTTACCGTTCGGGAGATACTCAAGCACTACCGTCCGGAGGAGGTGCGCTTCTTCATCATTGCCAGCCACTACCGGAGCCCCCTCAATTACTCCCGGGAGAACCTCGAAAACAGCAAGGCGGCACTGGCCCGTCTCTATACCACGTTGCGCGACATCGAGCCCCTGCAGGCGGATGACCCGGAAACGGAGCGTTACAACGCCGAATTTCATCGTGCCATGGATGACGACTTCAATACGCCGGAGGCCGTGGCCGTGCTGTTCGAGCTGGCACGGGAAATCAATCGCTGCCGGGACAGCCAGCCGGAGCGCGCCAGGCGCCTGGCCGGATGCATGCGCAACTCCGGCGCGGTGCTAGGGCTGCTGCAGGCCAGTCCGGAAGCATTCCTGCGCGCGAGCGTTAGCGGTGACAGCGCGGTGCAGATCCTCTCCGACGGCGAAATCGAGGCCAAGATCGCCAGCCGGATCAGCGCACGCGCCAGCAGGAACTGGGCCGAAGCGGACCGCATTCGTGCAGAGCTGGAACAACACGGCATCATCCTGGAGGATGCCGCCGCGGGGACCTCCTGGCGACGTGCCTGAGCCGGGCTGCAGTACCTGGTCCGGAAGCCACGCGGTTCGCGTGCGGGATGCAGCGGCAGGTTGCAAGTCAGTCGTGCAGGAATTCCGCCGCGTAGAGGGTGTTTTCGAGCAGTGTTGCCACCGTCATGGGCCCCACGCCGCCCGGTACCGGGGTGATCCAGGCGGCACGTTCGCTGGCGGCGGCAAAACCGATATCCCCCGCGATGCTCCCGTCCGCCAGCCGGTTGATCCCGACATCGACCACCGTGGCGCCCGGCCTGATCCATTCACCCTGGACGATCCCGGGCTTGCCGACCGCGACAATGACAATATCCGCATTGCCGACGTGCGTCGCGAGCTCGCGGGTGAAGCGATGACAGGTGGTTACCGTACAGCCGGCAAGCAGGAGTTCCAGGGTCATGGGGCGCCCGACAATGTTCGATGCACCGACCACCACCGCCATGCGGCCGTAAAACGGTTCACCGGTGTGTTCCAGCAGCGTGATGATTCCGCGCGGTGTGCACGACCGCAATGACGGGCGGCGTAGCGCCAGCCGGCCGATATTGTATGGGTGAAATCCGTCCACATCCTTGTCCGGCACGATTCGTTCCGTAACCTTGTCCGCGTCGATGTGTCCCGGCAGCGGGGACTGCACCAGAATGCCGTCGATTGCGGGATCTGCATTGAGCCGGTCGATGAGGTCCAGCAGCGCCTGTTCGCTGGTTTCATGTGGCAGGTCGTGGGAGGTCGAAATGACGCCGGCCTCGTCGCAGGCCCTGCGTTTGTTACGCACGTAAATCTCCGAAGCCGGATCCGTGCCGACCAGGACCACGGCGAGACCGGGTATCCGCAGGTTGCGACGCCTGCGGGCGTCGATTCTGGCGCGGACGGACTGGCGGATGCCGGCCGCAATCGCCTTGCCGTCAATGATTTTTGCTGTCATGGAGATGGCTGCGTGCTGCGTATACAGACCGGAAATTCTCGCATGCGCCGGCAAGCAGGGACAAGCAAACCGGACCCGGCCGGTGCGCCGGCGATCCGTATCGTGGTGCAGGCGCGCCCACGCGGGGTTGCCGGCCAGCTTGTTGACCGCTAAATGGTGGCCACGTATCATCAGCAGGCTCAGCAGTGCCGTCCGGTTTCGCTCGGCATACGGGGTATAGCGCAGCCTGGTAGCGCGCCTGCTTTGGGAGCAGGATGTCGGGAGTTCGAATCTCTCTACCCCGACCAAATCCCGGCAAGGTGCGGGTCCGGCAACCGATTCGTGCAGAACTTGCGCCCGTAGCTCAACAGGATAGAGCACCGGCCTTCTAAGCCGGCGGTTGCAGGTTCGATTCCTGCCGGGCGCGCCAGTGAAAGTGAGATATGGTGGACGTAGCTCAGTTGGTAGAGTCCTGGATTGTGATTCCAGTCGTCGTGGGTTCGAGTCCCATCGTCCACCCCATTCAGTGATCGCAGCAGGTATACGGCAGCCCGGGGAAGCTTGAACCACCTGTCATGCTGTGATCCAATACCAGCCCGCTCCGGGCCGTTAGCTCAATTGGCAGAGCAGTGGACTCTTAATCCATTGGTTGAAGGTTCGATTCCTTCACGGCCCACCATCACTTCCTGTCACCGGATCCGGCAACGGCAGCTACCTGCTGCACGTCCCGCTGTACGCCGTGTCCGTCCGTGTTTTCCCGCGGTTCGGCAGGGTGATCCCCGGCCTGTTGCGCGGGGCAGGCCGATCATGGCCGTGGTGCCCACGCCGACCGGCAGCCGAAGTTTGCGGGTGGCGCTGAATGTCGCTGGTTATGTACGAAGGTTGATTGCGCGCGGAGGCAGGGCGGCAGGTTGCAGTGTTCCCTGCCACTGCCTTGCGGCAGGGCGCGCGCTGGTGGAGACCGTGGCTGACTGCCTACGGGGACGTTACTTGCGCAGGCCCCAGCGGCCAGCCTGGAAACGGTCTGGACTTGATTTCCAGTGCCAGTGACAGTCGCTGTTTTTCCATGTCGTGCTCGTCGATGACGCGAAACCCCGTGGTTTCCGAATAGTAGACTCTGGGTTCTCCCCCGATTTCGCGAATCGCCCGGGCCAGGTCCCAGGCCGGTATGGCTTCCGGATGGTTGCCCTGGCCAGCGAGACTGGACAGCTGGCGATCGGTCAATCGGTACCATTGAGTGCTGTTTTTGCGGCGCATTGTTTCCCCTTTGCTGCTGTCTGTCAGCACGAGTGCAGTGTGTCTTGCGGTCGGCAGACCGGGAACGTCCGGACGATGCCGTGTTGCACATCATCCCTGACTTGTACTTGAATCATGATCACGCCAGACTCTGGCAGGCCGTGCAGGAAGCCTCGCTGCAGCGCCCGATCCGGCAGATATCCTTCCCTCAGCCCGGCTCTCCTGTACCGCCGCGGGACGAGGATGGGGGGTATTGTAATACCGGGCCGGAGGACGAGTACAGACGGGCCGTGGGGCCGGGGCCCGTTCCCGGCCGGGCTAAATAACTCTTTATATTACAAGTCGAATTTAGGTATTATGGCCTGAATATTATGGCTCAGGCCGCCCGGGCGAGAGTGGCGGAATTGGTAGACGCGCTGGTTTTAGGTACCAGTGGGGAAACCCGTGAGAGTTCGAGTCTCTCCTTTCGCACCAACTTCAACAAGATCGTCCGCAGGACGGGACAGGTTCAGACCGGCCCCCGGGGCAGGGATGTCCAGGGTGATTGCGGAGCTGGAACAGTTGCGGATTCTTTCAAGCACGAGGTGATGGAATGGAAGTGTCAGTGGAGAATGCCGGGGGGCTGGCCCGCCGGATGCGGGTGCGGGTGCCAGCGGAGCGGATCGACCAGGAGGTCGTTGCACGACTGCAATCGATGGCGCGCACGATAAGGATGGATGGATTTCGTTCCGGCAAGATTCCTCTCAAGGTGGTGGAGAGGAAGTATGGCGCCCAGGTTCGTCTTGAGGTGGCCAACCAGGTGCTGAACTCGACCTTGCAGGAGGCAATGACGCGTGAAAACCTGCGTCCGGCGGGCTCGCCGAGCATAGAGACAGAGACGTCGTCACCGGGGAAGCCACTGGAATATGTGGCCACTTTCGAGATCTTTCCGGAATTCAACGCACCCGTCAACTACGGGTTTTCCATTTCACGACCGGTTGTTGAAATCACTGCTACCGATGTCGATGCGATGCTGGAAAACCTGCAGAAACAGCGTGCAACGTGGAACCGGGTGGACCGGCAGGCACAGCTCGGGGACCAGCTGACGCTGGATTACGAGGCGACGATCGACGGCGCGCCGTTTACCGGCAACCAGGCCAGCAACATGCAGGTGGTGCTCGGTTCCGGCAGCATGATCGCAGGATTTGAAGAACAGCTGACGGGACTCGCTGCCGGCGACACCAGGACGTTCTCGCTCACGTTCCCGGCCGGCTATCCATCGGTCGAGGTGGCGGGGAAAGAGGCCGAATTCAAGGTCGCAATCCGTTCTGTTGCGGAAATTTCGTTGCCGGCACTCGACGATGCCTTCGCGGATACATTCGGAATCGCGGGTGGTGGTATGCAGGGTCTGCGCGAGGAAGTCACCAACAACCTGCGTCGTGAGCTGAAGGGCCTGCTTTCATCCAGGCTGAAGGCGCAGGTGTTTGACGCATTGCTCGAGCACAATTCGGTCGATGTGCCGCAGCAGCTGGTCAAGGATGAAGTCGAGGTGCTGAAAAAACAGCAGGGTGACGGCGCCATACAGCGTGCCCCCGAGGAACTTGAGTCGGTTGCAGACAAGCGTGTCAGGCTTGGCGTGATCGTATCCGAAGTGGCCAAACGCAACCACATCGTGCTGGACCAGGACAAGGTGCGGGAAACCGTGGCTACCATTGCAGCATCGTATGAAAAGCCGGAGGAGGTCATTCAGTGGTATTATGGCAACCAGGAGATGCTGCACGGCGTGCAGTCAAACGTGATCGAAGGACAGGTCGTGGACTGGATTGTCGAACATGCCGGCATCACGGTGGTGGACCAGCCGATGTCTTTCAATGAACTCGTCGAGGAAGCCAGGCGGACTCAAGGTTTGCAGCCCTGATCCGATACATGACCATGAATAATGCGAAGGAAATTAGAGCGTTGAATCTGGTACCCATCGTGGTCGAACAAACGGCGCGCGGTGAGCGTTCCTATGACATCTACTCGCGCCTGCTGAAGGAGCGAGTCGTTTTCATGGTAGGCCCGGTCGAGGACTACATGGCGAATGTCATCGTTGCGCAGTTGCTGTTTCTGGAGTCCGAGAACCCCGACAAGGATATCCACCTGTACATCAATTCTCCGGGGGGCGCGGTGACCTCGGGACTGGCCATCTATGACACCATGCAGTTCATCAAGGCCGATGTCAGTACCATGTGTATCGGCCAGGCGGCCAGCATGGGGGCGTTGCTGCTGGCCGGTGGTGCCGCCGGCAAACGCTATTGCCTGCCGCACTCGCGCGTCATGATCCACCAGCCACTGGGCGGCTTCCAGGGGCAGGCCACGGATATCGATATCCATGCCCGTGAAATCCTGCAGGTACGTGAACGCCTGAACGAAATTCTGGCGCGGCATACCGGCCAGTCGCTGGAGCGCATCCAGCAAGATACCGATCGGGACAATTTCATGGGGGCGGTTGCCGCCAGGGAATACGGCCTGATCGACGGGATCCTGGAGCACCGGCCGGGTGGTTCCGCGAGCCGCGGGAACGACTAGCCAGCGCCGCAACATAGTCCGGCAAGGGGCGGCCGGGTATCCGGAATCCCCTGAAATTGTTGCGATAAATATTCCGATTTTGACGCCGAAGGAGTTGAACACTATCAACTAATAGTGATACAAATCAGAATGTGGGTGCTGGACAAGCGAGAACCGCGAGGAATTACCAATGAGCAACGACAGAAACGGCAAGGGTGAGGATGGCAAGCTGCTCTACTGTTCCTTCTGCGGCAAGAGCCAGCATGAGGTCCGCAAACTGATCGCTGGTCCGTCAGTCTTCGTGTGTGACGAATGCGTCGAGCTGTGCAACGACATCATCCGCGAGGAAATGCAGGAAAAATCGGCATCCAGCAGCGAAAAACTGCCCAAGCCCCAGGAAATCAATGAGGTACTCAACGAGTACGTCATTGGCCAGCACCGCGCCAAGAAAGTATTGTCCGTTGCCGTCTATAACCACTACAAGCGTCTCGAGGCACGTACCGGAAAGAACGAAGTGGAGCTCTCCAAGAGCAATATCCTGCTGATCGGACCCACCGGTTCCGGCAAGACATTGCTGGCGGAAACCCTGGCGCGTTTTCTGGACGTGCCGTTCACCATTGCGGATGCGACCACCCTGACGGAAGCGGGTTACGTCGGCGAGGACGTCGAGAACATCATCCAGAAACTGTTGCAAAAGTGCGATTATGATGTCGAGAAGGCACAAACCGGCATCGTGTACATCGACGAAATCGACAAGATTTCCAGGAAGTCCGATAACCCCTCGAT
The DNA here is from genome assembly GCA_964443845.1 of uncultured Ectothiorhodospiraceae bacterium. Taxonomy (GTDB): domain Bacteria; phylum Pseudomonadota; class Gammaproteobacteria; order UBA9214; family UBA9214; genus UBA9214. The sequence goes on along the minus strand of CAYUFA010000004.1, from coordinate 3,791 downwards.
TACCCGTGATGTATCCGGTGAAGGCGTCCAGCAGGCATTGCTCAAGCTGATCGAGGGCACGGTTGCCTCCGTGCCTCCGCAGGGCGGCCGCAAGCATCCGCAACAGGAATTTCTCCAGGTCAATACCTCGAACATCCTGTTCATCGTCGGCGGTGCCTTTGCCGGGCTGGACAAGATCATCCGGGGCCGTTCCGAAAAGGGCGGCATCGGCTTTTCTGCCGAGGTCAAGAGCAAGGACGAAAAGCTCAACCTGGGAGAGGTGCTGTACGATGTCGAGCCGGAAGACCTCATCAAATACGGCCTGATCCCCGAGTTCGTCGGACGCCTGCCGGTCGTGGCGACCCTGGAAGAACTCGACGAGGATGCGCTGGTTCAGATCCTGACCGAACCGAGAAACGCACTTACCAAGCAGTACGAAAAACTGTTCGATATGGAAGGGTGTGAAATCGAGTTCCGGGAAGAAGCCCTGCGTGCCGTGGCGCGCAAGGCCATGCAGCGCAAGACCGGTGCCAGGGGGTTGCGTACCATCCTGGAGCAGGTGCTGCTGGACACGATGTACGACTTGCCCTCGATGGATAACGTCAGAAAAGTGGTGATCGATGAAAATGTGATCGCCAGTGGTGCAAAACCGTACATGATTTTTGACGCTCCCGAGGCAATCGCCGCCTCCGAGTAAGCATATTTCCTTAGATTTCAAAAGAGTATCTTTTGTGGCCGGTGTTGGCGCATCTGGTACAAACCTTGCTTCCTTAAATTTGACTGTCAATTCGTGCTTGATCTTTGACAGCAGGACCCCATATTCGGGCAATAGGATGTGACCGCAGCAGCCATCACCGCATGGCCCCGGTGATCGGTCCGCTGCCGGTGAACGCAGCGCTGCCGGCCCGCATCCAGTGTGCATACACTAACGGACGGAAATTCACATGACAGAGCAGCTTCCAAACGCAATACCGGTACTCCCGTTACGCGACGTTGTGGTGTACCCGCACATGGTGATACCACTGTTCGTCGGGCGCGAGAAATCGATCAATGCGCTGGATACCGCCATGCAGGAGGACAAGAAGATCCTGCTGGTCGCCCAGAAAAATGCAGAGATCGACGACCCGGATGTCGAGGATATTCACGAGATCGGGACCCTTTCCACGATCCTGCAGCTGCTCAAGCTTCCTGATGGTACGGTCAAGGTGCTGGTGGAAGGGGCGGAGCGCGTACGCATCACCGGATTTGAAAATATCGAGGCATTCTTTACCGCGCGCGTGCAGCTGCTGCCCGCGGACGATGAAAAGGACGAAAAGGAACTCGAGGTGCTGACGCGCTCGCTACTGGCGATTTTCGACCAGTACGTGAAACTCAACAAGAAAGTGCCGCCTGAAATCCTTACTTCCCTTTCCGCCATCGAGGAACCGGGGCGGCTGGCGGACACCATCGCTGCGCACATGTCTCTCAAGCTGGAAGAGAAACAGAAAATACTCGAGATCAGCAACAGTCGCGCAAGGCTGGAACGACTCATGGTCCTGATCGAGGGCGAAATCGACATCATGCAGATCGAGAAGCGCATCCGCGGGCGCGTCAAGCAGCAGATGGAGAAAAGCCAGCGCGAGTATTACCTGAACGAGCAGATGAAGGCGATCCAGAAGGAACTGGGTGACATGGAGGATGCGCCCAACGAGCTCGAGGAACTGGAGCGCAAGATCGTCAAGGCAGGAATGAGCAAGGAGGCCAGGGAGAAGGCGACTTCCGAACTCAACAAGCTGAAGATGATGTCGCCCATGTCCGCGGAAGCCACGGTCGTTCGCAACTACATCGACTGGCTGGTCAGCGTGCCGTGGAAAAAGCGTTCCAAGATCAGGAATGACCTGGCGGCGGCCGAGGCAGTACTCGAAGAGGATCATTACGGTCTGGAGAAGGTCAAGGAACGTATCCTCGAATACCTCGCCGTCCAGCAGCGGGTCAGGAAGCTCAAGGGTCCGATCCTGTGCCTGGTCGGACCTCCGGGCGTGGGCAAGACCTCGCTCGGACGTTCCATCGCCCGTGCGACGGGGCGCAAGTTTACCCGCATGTCCCTTGGCGGCGTACGCGATGAGGCCGAAATACGCGGCCACCGCCGGACCTATATCGGTTCACTGCCGGGCAAGATCATCCAGAATCTGTCAAAGATGGGTGTGCGGAACCCGCTGTTCCTGCTCGACGAGATGGACAAGATGTCCATGGACTTCCGCGGCGACCCGTCGTCCGCGCTGCTCGAGGTGCTCGACCCGGAACAGAACAATTCCTTCGGCGATCATTACCTGGAGGTCGATTTCGACCTGTCCGACGTGATGTTCGTCGCCACGGCCAATACCATGAACATTCCGGCCCCGTTGCTGGATCGCATGGAAGTGATCCGGATTCCCGGTTATACCGAGGACGAGAAGATCAGCATTGCCAGGAAATACCTGGTCAAGAAGCAGATCCGGAACAGCGGGCTGAAGGAAAGTGAAATCTCGATTTCGGAAAATGCAATCCGTGACATCATCCGCTACTACACCCGCGAGGCGGGTGTGCGTAACCTGGAACGGGAAATCTCCAAGATCTGCCGCAAGGTGGTCAAGGAACTGACCTTGCAACAGGACCATCGGAAGATTGCGATTTCGCCAAAGAATCTCGACAAGTACCTTGGCGTGCGCCGCTTCCGCTATGGCAGGGCGGAGGAAAATGACCAGGTCGGGCAGGTGACGGGTCTGGCCTGGACCGAGGTCGGCGGGGAACTGCTCACCATCGAGTCCACGATGGTTCCCGGCAAGGGCAAGATGATCCATACCGGGCAGCTTGGTGATGTCATGCAGGAATCCATCCACGCGGCCATGACGGTGGTACGCAGCCGCTCGGCGGCGCTCGGTATCGATCCCGAGTTCTACCAGAAGTACGACATTCACATCCATGTGCCGGAAGGTGCCACCCCCAAGGACGGTCCCAGTGCGGGTGTCGGCATGTGTACCGCGCTGGTCTCGGCGCTGACCAATATCCCGGTACGCGCGGATGTCGCCATGACCGGTGAGATCACCCTGCGCGGAGAAGTGCTGCCGATCGGTGGCCTGAAGGAAAAACTGCTGGCGGCACACCGCGGTGGTATTTCCATCGTCCTGATCCCGGAAGAGAACCGCAAGGACCTTGCGGAAATCCCCAAGAACGTCAAGGACAAGCTGGAAATACGGCCCGTGCGCTGGATCGACGAGGTGCTCCAGGTGGCACTGACACACCAGCCGACCCCGCTGGAGGACACCGAGACGAAGGTCACCACTCGCAAGAGCGCCAAGAGCAAGGGCAAGGAAAAACCCCTGACGGCGCACTGACCGGATGGTCTGACAAAAGCCGTCGCTGCCGCACTGGCGGCGGCGGTATTTTTTGCATTCCCTTCCTGTGGTGTAATGATGGCCCGGTGTGGAAAGCCCGGATTGCTGGTACCGGGGTACAGGGCTACCTGCATTTCACTGAATGTCAAAGTAACGAAAAGGATCCGCGAATGAACAAATCAGAATTGACCGAAGCTGTTGCCGGTGCCGCCGGACTGTCGCAGAGTGATGCATCGAATGCCGTCGATGCCGTGTTTGACACCATCGTCCAGGTCCTCGCCAGGGGCGAGCAGGTGGCGATCGCGGGGTTCGGCAGCTTCGTGGTCAAGGCCCGTGCCGCCAGGGCCGGCCGTAACCCGCAGACCGGCGAAACCATCCAGATCCAGGCCTCTAACGCCCCTGCCTTCAAGGCTGGCAAAGCCTTCAAGGATGCCGTAAACTAGCGCGCCTTCGGGTGCT
>CAYUFA010000003.1:44099-89453 GCA_964443845.1 uncultured Ectothiorhodospiraceae bacterium | reverse complement strand
TAGGCCAGCGCCCGCACGCCCAGCGAGGCCAGGATATCCAGTGGCAGCCGCAGCAGTTTCGGCAGGGGGCTGTCACGCCACTGGCGTGCGAAGGCCGTGTGCTGCCAGTATTTCGGCAGCATCAGCCGGTCTGCGCCGAGGTAGACGGCGATGAGCCACGGCACGAGGAAGTAGCACAGGCGGTACACCAGGATCCCGGATACCAGGGTTTCCGTACCGGGGACAAAGGGTGCCAGCAGGACGACCAGCGCGGTGTCGAACACACCCAGTCCGCCCGGTACCAGGCTCAGGATTCCCAGCGCGGAGGCCAGCACGAAACCGCTCGTGAACTGCGTCCAGGGGATCGCCGCACCACAGAAGCGGACGGCAGCCCAGGCCGCCGTGGCCGCCAGTATCCAGTCGAGCGTGGAAATCACCACCAGCGTGAACAGCGCGGAGCCGGACTGCGGTGTCAGGCCGCGGAACAGCCGGGTGAACATGCCGCGCTGCAGGGTCAGCACGTACAGGGGCAGATAGCCGGCAAAGGCCAGCACGGTCAGCCACAGGATCCAGGCGGGGGCCGGCAGGTGGAGGGAACCCATGCCTCCGAACGGCAACAGGCACCAGACCAGCACGGACAGGCCGACCGGGATGGAGGCCATGATCAGTGCCGAAAACGTGGTGGCGCGACGCGGGTCAATGCCGTCGGCACCCAGCAGCAGGATGCGGATCCCGGAGCCGGCCAGGCCGGAAAAGCCGACCAGGTTGTTGAAGGCATTGGCAATCCAGGAATTGCGCAGCAGCACCGTCAGCGGCAGGGGAATCCCGAATACCCGCGCGACATACCCGTCGTACAGGCCCATGGCCAGGATGCCGCAGAAGGCGATCAGCTGGACGGTCAGCAGCCGGGGCAGTGTGAGCGCCTGCAGCACCCGGTGCAGGGTGTGGAGGTCCAGTGCGTGCAACTCGCGCGTGGCCAGTACACCGACCGTGACCAGGAATGCCACGGGCAGCAGGCGCCGCAACCAGTGCAGGCGGGTGGGTGTCGCGGTGTCCGGCGGGTCTGCGGAGTCTGTTCCTGCCTCGGGTGATGGTGGATCCACGTCCGGAGTATGATCGGCGCTCATTGCGCTGATTCTAACCGAACGTGCCGCTCCTCGCTGACGCTTCCGTCAGGACGTTCGTGCGCCCGCGGCAGACAGCGGGTGCCCGTCCGCTGCGGAGCCGGTCACTGGTGCCGCGAGGCCAGGCGCTGCATCGGATCGATCAGGTCTTCCAGGCCGGTCCTGTGACGCTGCAGGGCCAGGGCCTGCTGGTAGCCGGCGAGATCCTTCTGCCAGTCGATACAACCGCGCACCAGGGCCAGCAATACGAGGCCGGTACCGGCCAGGACCGCAAAGGTTTTGTTATCCAGCTCCACGAGGTGGAGGGCGATGGCCGCCAGGATGACGATCGCCAGCAGCGCGCGCCCCTCCACCAGCAGTGCCTTCCCGATGTGGTAGATCAGCAGGGCAACACCGGGCCGGATAGCGGGGCCACGGGGCAGGTCCGGGTTTCCGGTGGTGCTGGCAGGTTGGTTGCGCATGGTACGGTCATTGCAGTTGTCAGGTGTTCTATTACTCCTGCATACAGCGTAGAGGCCTGCGCCATTTCCGTACATCGTACCGTGGTACAGGTCGCGGGTTACGGCGCGAACGGACGCGCCAGCGGTTCACCGATGAACACGCCCTGTCCCGGCCAGGCCACGCTTTTCCAGTAGGATTCCAGCAGGGTCTCTCCGTCCAGGTAACGCTCGACCACGATGTTCGGACGCGGGAACTTGGCGACGAAATTGCATGGTTCGGTGACGGTCCCGTAGCTGCCGGTCGCGCCGGCCTCGAGCCAGCGCAGGCTGCTCATCTGTGCGCTGCCGGTCAGCTGGCCGCCGCTGGAAGTCAGGTGGTCGGCAATCGCACCGGGCAGGAAGGTATCCGTGGCCAGACCCTCCACGCGCTTGATTCCCGTGAAGTAGAAGAAGATGTCATCCCGGTATTCGAGGAGGTTGCTGTGGATGATCCGGAACCGGAAACGATCCCCCTGCAACAGCAGTATGCCGGGATAAAACCGTGCCCGCACATTGCGGTTCCGGTCACTGGTGCTGACCAGGTAGCCGGTGCCGGCCGGGTGGGTGTGATCCGCGGCAACGCCGCGCTCGATCAGGGCCTTGACGTCCTCGAAGGTCCGGCCGGCCAGCAGCATCGCCGGGCGCCAGCCGAAGTCCGTGTACGGCTGGCGGCTGGCGCTGTCGAAATAGGGACTGGCGCGCGTCGGCTTGCAGGTGGCGGCACAGAAATCCGCGCTGAAGCCGGCGGCAAAGGCCGTGGTGACCGACATGCAGCCGACCCGGAAAGGCCGGGTCCAGGCCAGGGCATAGGCCTGGACGTCGGGCGGCGTGGCCGCGTCGACCTGTGCCTTGAGGGAGCGGAACACATCCGGATCCATCCGGTCGACGGGCTGGAAGGCAATATGGATGCGGTTGCGTACCGGGATGTGCCGCTGCTTCGCGTAGTAGTCCCCGCTGCGCCGGCTCAGCGGGTCCCGGTCGTTGATGACGACGGCGAGCGTATCCGGCCCGATGCCCGTCTGCCCGGTGGCAGACGCACTGCCTGCCGCGCACAGTACGGCCAGGGCCAGTAGCAGGGCGGGGAAGCGGTGCTGCACGGTGCTGTGCCGGAATCCGGGCAAATTACTTTCTGGCGGCTGCGAAATCGATCATGCGCTGGGTCGCCCGCAGCGCACGCCGGCCGACCTCGGGGTCGACATGGATCTCGTTGCTGCCGGTACGCAGCACCTCCGCCAGGTTGCGCAGTTGGTTCATGGCCATCCAGGGGCAGTGGGCGCAGCTCTCGCAGGTGGCGCCCTCACCGGCGGACGGCGCCTCCATGAAGATCCTGTCCGGTGCCGCCTGTTTCATCTTGTAGAAGATCCCGTTGTCCGTGGCGACGATGAAACGCTTGTTGGGCAGGCGCTGGGTCGCCTTGATGAGCTGCGTGGTGGAGCCGACCACGTCGGCCATGGCGATCACGCTCTGCGGTGATTCCGGGTGCACCAGGATGGCCGCATCCGGGTACTGGCGGGCGAGGTTCTGCAGGGCGGCGGCCTTGAAGCGCTCGTGCACGATGCAGCTCCCCTGCCACAGCAGCATGTCCGCGCCGGATACGCGCTGCACATAATCGCCCAGAAAGCGGTCCGGTGCCCAGAGGATCTTCCTGCCCTGCGCATGCAGGTGCTGCACCACGTCGACGGCGATGCTCGAGGTGACCACCCAGTCCGCCCGTGCCTTCACCTCGGCACAGGTATTGGCATACACCACCACGGTGCGCTCGGGGTGCGCGTCGCAGAAGGGAATGAATCGATCGGGCGGGCACTCGAGATCGAGCGAGCACTCGGCCTGCAGGGTCGGCATCAGCACCCGTTTTTCCGGGTTCAGGATCTTGGCCGTTTCGCCCATGAAGCGTACCCCGGCCACCACCAGCGTAGCGGCCGGGTGGCGGTTGCCGAAACGGGCCATCTCGAGCGAGTCGGACACGGTGCCGCCGGTGCTGTCGGCGATCATCTGCAGGTCTTCGTCGGTGTAGTAATGGGCGACCAGTACCGCGTCCTTTGTGCGCAGCAGGTCCCTGATCTCCTCGATCAGGGCCACGCGCTCGCCGGGGGCGTAAGCGGGCCGTGGTACGCTGCCGGGCAGCGGCATGCCCGGGTCGGGAATGACGGTCGGAACTTCGGGTGGTGTGGCTTCAGTCATGAGCGGTGGTGTGCGACGGGCTGGACCCGGTGGTGGTTCGTTTCGCGAGCTGCCGGCGGCTGGCAGTGGCAGGAGTGGCCGGCCGGCCGCGGTTGCCGGCGTCAGGAGAGTTCCGCATCGGCCGCCAGGCGCAGCAGGTAGCCGGCAGACTCCTCGTCGCCCTGGGATGCCGCCATGTGGAACCAGTGTGCTGCCTCGGCGACGTCACGTCTGACCCCCTGCCCATGGTAGTACATGATGCCCAGGTTCGTCTGGGCGTCGACGAACCCCTGTTCGGCTGCCTTGCGGAACCAGGTGGCGGCGGCGGAGAGGTCCTGCTCCACGCCGGCGCCCTCGTCGAACATCACACCGAGGTTGTACTGGGCCTCGACGTCACCCAGTTCGGCGAGCGGCAACCACTCTTCGTATGCCGCCCGGTAATCACCCTTGAGATAGGACTGGTATCCGCCACCCAGGATGGTCCAGGTCGGCATGCGCGCCATCAATGTCCTGCCAAAACATCAGAAATCATATACATGTATAGCATTCTAATAACTTTGTCGATGATATGTATAGCCACGGTGGGGTAGGGTTCATACAATGTTCCCGACGCCAACCGGGACCGTGCTGCGTCCCGGTTGGCGTCGCAAGCGCAAGTGCTTTATAAACAAAATGAACCAACCCACTGTCGCGGAACCTGCATGTACCGAGTCTCGAAATCCGTGGCCTTCTGTTACGGCCATCGCCTGCTGAACTACCAGGGCAAGTGCCGGCACCTGCACGGGCACAACGCGCGCGCCGTGATCACGCTCGAGAGTCCGCAGCTCGACGAGCGCGGCATGGTGGAGGATTTCAGCGGAGTGAAGCGCCTGGTGTGGGACTGGCTGGACCGCGAGATCGATCATACCCTGTTGCTGCACCGGGAGGACCCGTTGCTGCCGCTGTTGCAGGATGCGGGTGAGCGCGTGTATATCACGGACGAGAATCCGACGGCCGAGGTGATCGCACGCATGATCTTCGAGTACGTGGCAGGACAGGGCTATCCCGTGGTCGAGGTTGCCCTCTGGGAGACGGAAACCAGTCACGCCAGTTATCGGCCGGCCGGCGGCTGACGGAGGGACGGGATGCGGGGATACCGGCGCATTACCAGGGCCCTGCTCGGGGTGCTCGCCGGGGTGTTGATCGCCGCCCTGTTGCCGGTGCACGCGGGCGAGGATTTTCCCGAGTTCGACGACCAGCCGCTCCAGGAGCCGCTGTCCTTTCCCGACTGGTTCAAGCTGAGTTTCCTCGACCTGCGGGATGACCTGGCGGAGGTGCGCAAGGAACACAAGTCCGGGCTGGTCGTGTATTTCGGCCAGAAATACTGTGCCTATTGCCGGCAGTTCCTGGAAAAGGACCTGGCCCGGGAGGATATCCGGCGCTACATGATCGAGCGCTTCGATGTCATCGGGATCGATATCCACGGCAGCAAGGACGTCACGGACCTGCAGGGGGTGACGCTGAACGAGTCGCAGTATGCCACCCGGGAAAAGACCAACTTCACGCCCTCGGTCGTGTTCTACGCCCCGGATGGCAAGGAGGCACTGCGGCTGCGCGGCTACTATCCCCCGTACCGCTTCCGGGCGGCACTGGAATACGTGGCGGACGGGCACTACCGGGACGAAACCTTCCGCGAATGGCTTGCGCGCGCGGACGTGCCGCTGGTGTTCGAGCCGGGCGACCTGATCGAGGAGGATTTTTTCATGCCGGGGCCCTATATGCTGGACCGCAGCCACCGGCCCGGGGAGCGACCGCTGGTGGTGGTGTTCGAGCAGGGTAACTGCCATGCCTGTGACGTGCTGCATACCGGGCCCCTGCAGGACAAGGGGATCCGCCGTCGCCTGGAGGAGATGGAGGTGGTGCAGCTGTCATTCTGGGGTAAGACCCCGGTCGTCACGCCGTCCGGGGAACACACCACGGCGCACGACTGGGCGGAGCAACTCGGACTGTTCTATACCCCGACGCTGATATTCTTCGATAACCGGGGCAAGGAGATCATCCGGGTGGACTCGGTGGTGCAGTTCTATCGCCTGCGCAACGTGCTGGACTACATCCTCGAGGGCGGCTACCTCGACAATGAAACCTTCCAGCGCTGGCGCGAGAGCCGCAATCCCCTGGAATTCCGCTAGCCGCCCGGGTCGTGCCGGATCAGCGGTCCTCCCAGCGCCGGAACACGAGGGTTGCGTTGGTACCGCCGAAGCCAAAACTGTTCGAGATGCTCACGCGCGTGCCGGCGTGGTCGATGCGTTCGCGGATGATCGGAAACCCGGTACCGAGCGGATCGAGCTCGGTGATGTTGGCCGAGGCGCACAGGAAGTCCTCCTGCATCATCAGCAGTGAATAGATGGCCTCGTGCACCCCGGCGGCGCCCAGCGAGTGACCGGACAGGGACTTGGTGGAGTTGATCCTGGGGATGTCGTCTCCGAAAACGGTACGGATCGCTTCCAGCTCGCGCATGTCGCCGACCGGGGTGCTGGTGCCGTGTGCATTGATGTAGTCCACCGGTTCCCGAACGGTCGCAAGCGCCTGGCGCATGCAGCGCACGGCGCCCTCGCCGGAGGGCTGTACCATGTCATAGCCGTCGGAGGTGGCGCCGTAGCCCACCAGCTCGGCATAGATCTTCGCACCGCGTGCACGCGCGTGTTCCAGTTCCTCGAGGACCACCATGCCGCCGCCGCCGGCGATGACGAATCCGTCACGATTCGCGTCGTACGCGCGCGAGGCCGTAGTCGGGCTGGCGTTGTACCTGGATGACAGCGCGCCCATGGCGTCGAACATCAGCGTCAGGGTCCAGTGCAACTCCTCGCCACCACCGGCGAACACGATGTCCTGTTTGTCGAACTGGATCAGCTCGTAGCCGTTGCCGATGCAGTGCGCGCTGGTGGAGCACGCCGAGCTGATCGAGTAGTTCACGCCATGGATCCGGAACGGGGTGGCCAGGCAGGCGGAATTGGTGCTGGACATGGTACGCGGCACCATGTACGGACCCACGCGGCGGATACCTTTCTCGCGCAGCGTGTCGATGGCCAGCGCGACATTTTCCGTGGAGGCCCCGCCCGACCCGGCAATCAGGCCGGTGCGCTCGTTGGAGACCATGTTTTCAGGCAGCCCGGAATCCTCGACGGCTTCCTGCATGGCGATGTAGTTGTAGGCCGCGCTGTTGCCCATGAAACGGCGCAGCTTGCGGTCGATGAGTGCCTCCGTGTCGATATGCACGGTGCCGCCGATCTGGCTGCGGAAGCCCAGTTCGCGGTATTCATCGATGTACTCGATTCCGGAACGGCCCGTACGCAGGGAGTCGGTGACTTCCTGCTTGTTGTTGCCGAGACTGGAAACGATACCGATGCCGGTAATGACAACGCGACGCATAAACAGGAACCCTAGAAATTGTCTGTGGTGGTGAACAGGCCCACGCGCAGATTGTGTGCCGAATAGATTTCGCGTCCATCGACTTCCATGACACCGTCGGCAATGCCCATATTGAGTTTGCGCTGGATCACCCGTTTCATATGGATCCGGTAGGTGATGAGCCGGTTTCTGGGGGTGACCTGGCCGGAGAATCTCACCTCGCCGGCACCCAGTGCACGGCCGCGGCCGGGACTGCCGGCCCATCCCAGGTAGAAGCCGACCAGCTGCCACATGGCGTCCAGCCCGAGACAGCCCGGCATTACCGGGTCGCCCTCGAAATGACAACCAAAGAACCACAGCTCCGGTAACACGTCGAGCTCGGCGATGATCAGCCCCCTGTGGTGGTCGCCGCCGTCCCTGTTGATGGTCATAATGCGGTCAAACATCAGCATCGGTGGTAACGGGAGCTGTGCATTGCCGGGGCCGAACAGTCGCGCATGGCCGCAATCCAGCAGTTCCTCCTTGGTGAAGCTGTCCTGCTGGCTGTGGTCAATCATCATCTTGCCCGGTGTTGGTTGGGTCATGAGCGGGGTTTGCTGCCGGATGGAGAAAAGTCGCGCTATTCTAGTCCACTTCGCGCCCGGTCTGAACAGTGGCGCCGCATTTCCCTGCGGCGCGCCGGGCCTGCGTTCAGTCGCGGAAATTGATGAACTGCAGCGGCAGTGCGCCGGGTGACTCCCGCAAGCTGCTGATAATTTTCTGTAAATCGTCGCGATTCTTGCCCGGGATGCGGACCCGGTCGCCTTGGATTGCGGCCTGCACCTTGCGCCTGGTGTCCTTGATCCTGTGGATCAGCGTGCGCGCCGTATCCTGGTCGATTCCCTGGCGGATGGTGATCGCGAGCGTGGCACGGTTGCCGTGCACGCTGGTTTCCCCCGCCTGCAGTGCGTGAATGTCGACGCCACGCCGGGTCAGCCGGTTGTGCAGGATATCCAGCATCTGCTGCAACTGGAATTCACTCGCGCTGCGCAGCGTCAGTTCCGCCGCGGCGCGTTCGATGACGGAAGCGGTGCCCTTGAAGTCGAAGCGGTTGCCGGTTTCACGATTGGCCTGGTCCACCGCGTTGCTGACCGCGTGCAGGTCGACTTCGGAAACAATGTCAAACGAGGGCATGCGTGGATCATCAGCCGGTATCCGGAACTCCCGGATTATAGAGCCTGTCTCATGCTCCCGCGCGGCACACGCGGAATGATGAGACAGGTTCCAAGCAGACCGGTACGGACGCAAGATCACCGGGACCGGCGTTGCGATGTATACCGGGGAGGTATCCGGAGCTATGTGCCGAACAACCGGCGCACCATTCGTCTGAACACGCCGGGGCGTGGCGGCGCGGAGAACTCGCCCGGCACCGGTTCGGTTGCCCCGGTTGCGGCATCACGGGCAGCGGCCTCCGCCGCTTCGGCATTCACGGCTGCCGGATCGGTCGGGGCGGTGGCTGCCGGTCCCGGTGAGTCGTCCGCGGCCGCCGGGTCGGTCGTGGATGATTCGCGATGCATTTCAAAGATGCCGTAGGGAGAGGTGATCACGATCTCCTCGTCCAGCTGGTATTCCGGTGCCGGTTCATCCGGTATGGTCAGCGAGTCGTCACCCGGTGCAACATCGGCCCGGCCGGCGTCCGGCATGACCGGATCCACAGTGATTTCCAGGAGTTCTTCCAGCTCAGGCAATGCCGGGCTGGACGATGTCAGTACCGTGATTTCGGTGACCTCGGCCGGTTCCGGTGCCGGACGGGAATCCGCCGGTACGCCGGTTGTCTCCGGTGCCGGCCAGTGATCCGGCACGTCATGCCTCCCGGTGTCCCGCGGGGAATCCCCGGCGTTATGGACCACGGTCTGGTCACCGCCCGCGGCAACCGCAGCGTGCAGGCCGTTGCCGGCGGCGTCGAGCAGGGTATCCAGCCGGCTGTCCCGGCCGATGGTGAGCGCGGCAATCCCGATGCTCACGGTGCTGCGCACCTGCCGGTTTCCGGCCCGCAGGATGCGGCTGCGAATGTCCCCGGACAGACGCTCGGCGAGGTTGCGTGCACCGGAGGCATCCATTCCCGGGAACAGGATGGCGAAGCGCGCCGTGCCGATGCGAGCCGCCTGGTCCTCCTTGCGGATGCCCGCCAGCAGCGCATCTGCCGTGTGTTCGAGCGCGAGATCGGTTATCGTTTTGCCATGTTTCCGGAACAGGTCGCCGAATTGATCGATCTCGACCTGAGCCATGGCCAGCCGGTCGTTGTGGCGTATGGCATAGGACAGCAGCTGGAAGCCCCGTTCCATGAAGGCGGATTCAGTGGCCAGGCCGGTTTGCACATCCACCGGCACCTGTTCCTCGAGTGACATGGCATGCCTGCGCATGGACTCGTTCGTGGTGTAGGCGCTGGCGTGCGCCTGGGTACGGGCGAGCAGGTGAACCGCGTCGAACGGTTTCCCGATGAAGTCGGTGGCACCGGCGGCGCGGGCCCGCTGCATGGTTGCCTCCGAGTCGTTGGCCCCTGTAATGATGATGACCGGCACGCTGTTGATACCGGGTTCGAGAGATGTGCGGATCTTTTCCAGCAGGCCGAAGCCGTCCAGCTTCGGCATGGTCAGGTCAGAGACGACCAGTGCGAAATCGGGGCCGGCGGTGAGCAGTTCCCAGGCGTTTTCGCCATCCACTGCCTCAACCGTATCGAAGTGATTCTGCAGGATCTTGCGCGCGGTAACACGGATAACCTTTGAATCGTCGACGATCAGAAGTCGCTGTTTTGCAGCGCTGTTCTCGCTCATTGTCCTGCCTGTGGATCAGGGGGTACACCAGGCAATATCGGCGCCAGGCACGTTGTCTTTAGAACCGGTCTCCCGCCGCTCCCGGTCGCTGCCGGGCGTGTTCCCGCTGGCACCGGCATGCCTGGTGCGGTAGTGTCAGCAGGTACCGGTGAATGCGGATAATCCCGTCATGCTGACCCAGCTGCAAGTACCCCTCGAGAGACTACAGGCGTTCGTCTGGGCGGATGACCTGCGCGAGCTCGGAACGATCCGGCGTATCGTGGTGTTCGGCCTGCGCATGGCCTGCATGCTGTTGCGGGAACTGGTCGGCGGCCAGCTGAACCTGCGGGCCATGAGCCTGGTCTACACCACGCTGCTGTCCCTCGTGCCGTTGCTGGCGGTCAGCTTTTCCGTGCTCAAGGGCTTCGGGTATCACCAGCAGCTGGAATCCTACCTGTACAACTTCCTGCTGGAGCCGCTCGGTCCCAGCGGGGCACAGGTTGCCGACACCATCAGCGGGTTCGTCGAGAACGTGAAGGTCGGCATGCTGGGTTCGGTCGGTTTCGCGCTCCTGATCTATACCGTGGTGGCGCTGGTGCAGAAGATCGAGGCGGCGTTCAACTTCATCTGGCAGATCGACCATATGCGGCCGCTGTCACAGCGCTTCAGCAATTACCTCAGTGTCATCACGATCGGACCGGTGCTCGTGTTCAGCGCGGTGGGTGTCACGGCCGCCATGCTGGATACCGGGCTGGCCCAGCAGATTGCCGGGATCGAACCGTTTGGCAGCCTCATGGTCCTTGCCGGCCGGCTGTTGCCCTACCTGCTGGTCTGTCTCGCCTTCACTCTCATCTATGTACTGATACCCAATACCCGCGTGCAGTTCAGCGCGGCCCTGGCCGGTGGTGTACTGGCCGGGGTGCTCTGGAAAATCACCGGCTGGGGCTTCGCGACGTTCATCGTCTCTTCCTCCAAGTACGCGGCGATCTATTCCAGCTTTGCCATTCTCGTACTGTTACTGATCTGGATGTACCTGAGCTGGCTGATCCTGCTGGTGGGTTCCCAGATTGCCTATTTTGTCCAGAATCCGAAGTACATGACCCTGCACCCGGTGCAGTTCGTGCTGAGTAACCGGATGCGCGAGCGACTGGCGCTGCAGATCATGTACCTGGTTGCCTACCACCACTATCACGACAGGCCGGCATGGACCCGGGACCGGCTGTGCGCTGCCCTGGGCGTTCCCGAGGAGCCGGTGGACCGGATGCTGCAGACCCTGCTGGAAGCCGGATATCTCGGAGCGCTGCAGCAGGACGAAGGGTCCGCCTACCTGCCGTTACACGCAGCCGACACCACGATGCTGTCCGACCTGCTGGCAGCGGTTCGCAACGCCGGGGAAAATGCTGGCTTCGGCGTGCACCAGCTGGCCCTGACGGACGTGGTCGCGCAGCTGGCACAGGCAGCGGACGACGCACTGCTGGGCAGTTTCGGTGACCGGACACTGGGCAGCCTGGTTGCGGCCGCGGCGCAGGATGAGACCGGTACTAGTGCGTATCGAGCAGACCAACCGCCCGGGTCCCGTTCATGGCCGGGGTGGCCTGGATCCAGCCCGGCAGGTGGTCCTGCAGAAAGCGGTACTGCTCGGATTCGCTGACGGACGCACAATCCTGCAATCCCGGCTGCTGGCTGATGCGGTAGTACCAGTAAGACTCGCCGGATGCCTCATGCTCGATACGCAGGGGTCCAGCCGATGCGGCGATCCGGGCCGGTTGCAGGATATTTCCACACAGCTGCAGACCGGCCTCCAGGCGCGCCTTGCCCAGAGCCACATGGGTCATCGCCTCGGCGACCGTGGCCGTGGGTGCGATCGAGACCGGTATCCAGGCGCTGAACTGGTCGAATCTCGGGTCTGCCGCGGGGATGCCGGGCTGACCGGCCAGGTCGGCGGGGATGCGTGTCCAGTGCGGCAGGGCGCAACCGGCCAGCAGTGCGCAGAGGCAGAGGCAGACTGGACTGGTTACAGGCCGGATCATCTCGATTTCTCACCTGCCAGGAAGCAGAGCTGGTATGATGGTTGACCCCCGGTACGGACTTCAGGATAGGTGGATTCCCGGACGGAAACTGTGACCGGGGCGCAAGATCCGGAAAACCTTATGGAATTACGGGTTATACGACACGAACAGCCGACCTTGTCGCGCCAGCGACGGGTGGAGCGATGTGTCGAGCGCCTGTGTCAGCAGGGTTGCCGCAAGGTCACCGAGGTGATCGCGGAACTCCGGGTGGGGCGGGCGGTACCCGGCATGGAAGAGATGAATGCCGCAGACCGGTCCCGTGTGCTGCACGAGCTGGTCTCCATCATGTCGGTATACAGGGGCAGCTGCAGTAGAAAATGATCGCCCGGCAGGTGCTCGACATCGCCACGCGCGGGCGTGGCAGCTACTCTGTCACGGACCGGGTCCAGGCGTTTGTCGGCACGGCCGGAATCGGCCACGGGATGTGCCACCTCTTCCTGCAGCACACCAGCGCCTCGCTGGTGCTGTGCGAAAATGCCGACCCGGCGGTGCGGGCGGACCTCGAGCGTTTCATGGCGCGTCATGTCCCGGATGGCGATCCCCTGTTTGCACACGTGGAGGAAGGGCCTGACGACATGCCCGCCCACGTGCGCACCGTTCTTACCCACTCGGACCTCACCCTGCCGGTCGGTAACCACCGCGTGATGCTGGGTACCTGGCAGGGCGTCTATGTCTGGGAGCACCGGCACGCGGCACAGCAGCGCAGGCTTGTCGCCACGGTGTACGGCGACTGATCCGGTATTCAGTGAGGCAGCGTGTTGTCGCCGGACCGGCGGCTCACCTCGAGATCGGAAATGCGCGGGGCCTCGCCGAGCAGTTCGTCGATGTCGTCGCGGATGCGTGACAATTCGGCATATTCATCGTACTCGACCCCGTCTTCGTCCGCGTTCAGCGGCGGGTTGTCCAGCCGGTTGGCGGGGGTCGCTTCCAGGGCCTCGTGATCCAGATCTCCGCACAGCCGCTGTGCACCCGAGGCAAGGTGCTCATATACCGCCCGGTAGCTCTGGGTCATTTCCTGCACCAGCTCGGAAGTCCGCATGAAATGATGCGTCACCTGGTCGCGGTAGTCCCGGAAATGATCCTTCAGCTGGTGCAGTTCCACCTGCAGCTGATGGGTGCGTCCATTCCGTACGGTCAATGCATACGTGAGTATCCAGCCCAGGGCCAGGCCGATCAGCAAGCACAGGATCCCGACTACCCACAGCGATGTCTGAGCATCAATCGATAACATCAGGAAACCTCAAGTGTGGTGACGCTGAAAGATCGGGGGCCATTGTACTGGATTGCCCGGGATTGATGAACCGTCCTGCAGGGTTGGCGGTTTCTGCGGAAAACAGGGACATAGCCTCACCTGCGGGCAGGCGGTGGGCGCGTTCCGAAGATCGCGCTGCCGATGCGCACCATGGTGGCGCCTTCCGCGATCGCCGCCTCGAAGTCCTCGCTCATTCCCATGGACAGCTCGGAAAAGTACTGCTGTCCGAATTCCCGGCCGCATTGTTCCGACAGCCTGCGCAGCGCCGCGAATTCGGCGCGGCGTTCACCGGGAGCGGCCTGCAGGCGTCCGATGGTCATCAGTCCGCACAGCCGGATGCCGGGATGTGCCGCCCGCAGCAGCGTTTCTGCAAAACGGGGGACCTCGCCGGCACACAGGCCGTGTTTGTCGGGATCATCCGCCACGTTCACCTGCAGCAGTACGTTGAGCGTCGGCCCGGATTCGGGCGTCGCCGCGGCAATGCGCTCGGCCAGCCTGAGATTGTCGAGGGTATGCAGCCAGGCGAATTTCCCGGCCGCCTGTCTGGCCTTGTTGGTCTGCAGGTGGCCGATGTAATGCCATTCAATACGGCTGTCGTGCAATTGCTCCTGTTTGTGGAGGACTTCCTGCAGGTAGTTTTCACCGAAGCAGTACTGGCCGGCCGCCAGGGCATACTCCAGCGCCTCGACAGGCATGAACTTGCTGACCGCGACCAGGCGTACTGCCCCGGAGTCACGGCCGCTCGCGGTGGCGGCGGCCGCGATGCGCCTGTGCACCTCGCGCAGGTTGTGCCGGATCCGGGCGGCCGGTTGTGACGGTTCGCCGGTCATGCTCAGGTGCCGACCACGTTGCTCGGCGTACCGTTGAGATAGGCACGGATGTTGGCGGCCAGTCCGTCCACCAGTGCCTGGCGGGAACGGACCCCCGCCCAGGCGACATGGGGCGTGATGACCAGGTTCGGAATGTCCGCAGCCAGCAGCGGATGGTTCGGGCGCGGCGGCTCCTCGCTCAGTACGTCGAGCGCGGCACCGGCGATGCCGCCGTTTACCAGCGCATTCGCAAGTGCGCATTCATCCACGAGCCCCCCGCGCGCCGTATTGATCAGCAATGCACTGCTGCGCATGGCCCCGAGTTCATGCACGCCGATCAGGTGGCGGGTGGCGTCGGTCAGCGGGCAATGCAGGCTGACGATGTCGGATTCCGCAAGCAGTTCATCCAGCGGGCAGCGCCCGGGCTGCGTGCTGCCGCCGGGACGCTGCGCGAGCAGCACCTGCATGCCGAGCGCCCGGGCCATAGCGGCCACGGCCTTGCCGAGCGTGCCGTAGCCGATGATGCCGAGTGTCCTGCCGGCCAGTTCGACGAACGGATACCCGAGCAGGCTGAAGGTCGCTGACGCGGTCCAGTCACCGCGGCGTACCGCCTCGACATGTTCCTGCAGCCGGTGACCGAGTGCCAGGATGACCATGAACACATGCTCCACGACCGAGGCAGTCGCGTAATCGCGCACGTTGCAGACGGTGATCCCGAGCCGGCGCGTGACCTGCAGGTCGATGTTGTCGGTGCCGGTGGCCGCCACGCAGACCAGTTTCAGGCGTTGTGCCCCTGCCAGCGCGGCATGGTCGAGGACCAGCTTGTTGGTAATCACCACGTCCGCCCCGTGGATGGTTTCCCGCACGCGGTCCGCTGGCGTCATGCCGGCAAAATGCCAGTCGGAGAGTGTGGCACGCAGGCCGGAAAGATCCAGGTCGCCGGTGCCGACGGTGCTGTCATCCAGGAAAACGCCGCGCATGCTGGCGGGGATTACTCGCTGCCGAGCATGGCCTTCTTCAGGCTGCTGCTGGCCGGTTCGGGACCCAGCCAGATCTTCAGCAGGTCACGGAAGAAGGCGTTGTCTCCGACGCTGCCACGCAACTCGTCATTGATGCGCACTTCGGAACCCTGGCCGGGAACGTAGTCGATGCGCACGACATCACCCTTGTGCAGTTCCGTGAACAGGGCGTTGAAGCGGTCCAGCGTGGCGTGCTGCACCTGCATTTCGTGGTCCGTCAGGTTGTCGCGCATCCCGTCGGTCCAGGCTGAGGTGATTTTCCCGCGGCTGATCCGGTGGTAGACAAAGTGCATCAGCACGCTGGCCGGGCCGCTGGCGGACAGGATAGCATCGACTTCGTGCGTACGCACGGGCAGGTACAGGGCGCCCACGTAGATGTCCAGGAACAGCTTCTCGCGCATGCCCGCGCCGTTGAGCTGCAACGGCTGGCCGGCAACCGTGACGGTGTCGGGGATGGTTACATCGTCCACCTGCCTGGCCTGGACCGTCGTACCTGCCGCAAGCAGCAGGGTCAGCAGGAATGCCTGTACTTTGCACATGGAGTTCTCCACGGGTCGGTCGGGTCAGGGGGTGCGCGGCGGGTGGCGCAGAACGTCTTCCACGTGTACCGGGAAGTGGCCCGATTTCAGGTCGTGGAAATAGCGCTCCAGCGTGCGGATGACCACCGGGAAGGCAAGCCGGTCCCACGGAATTTCATGTTCGGCGAACAGGTGTGTTGCCAGGGTTTCCTCGCCGGGGGCGAATTCGTCGGACTCCAGTCGGGCAAGGAACATCATGTATACCTGGTTGATCTGGGGAATGCTGAACACGCCGTACAGGGCCGGCTCCGTGACCCGTGCACAGGCCTCTTCCAGGGTTTCGCGGGTGGCGGCCTGCACGGTGGACTCGCCGTTCTCCATGAAACCGGCCGGCAGGGTCCACAGCCCATAGCGGGGCTCGATGGCACGCTGGCACAGCAGCAGACGGTCGTTCCAGAGCGGCAGGCAACCCGCAACGATTTTCGGATTCTGGTAGTGGATCGTGTTGCACGCATCACAGATGTAGCGCGGTCGTGAATCACCCTCCGGGATCCGGCTGGTCACGGTGGCGCCGCAGTTGCTGCAGAAATGCATGTCGGTCAGAATGGGAACACGGGATCCTGATCAGTCGTGACAATAGCACAGTTGCCCGGGGCCGGGCACACGGGTCTGGTCAGGAACCGCACGGAGTCTGCTGGCATGCCGGCATTTTACGAGAACCAGCCCTTGCTTTTTGAGTGCACCCGGTGTGGCCGGTGTTGCGCGACCGCGGGCGACTACTACGTGTTTCTCGATGCGGGTGAAGCGGAACGCATCCGCGCACACCTGCGGTTGTCCGCTGCCTGGTTCAGGCGCCGCTACCTGGAGCGGCTGGATGACGATACGCAGGTGCTGGCCGCGTCCGCGGATGAACGCTGCATCTTTCTCGGCCCGGACGGTGCCTGCCGCATCTATCCGGTACGTCCGTTGCAGTGCCGTACCTATCCGTTCTGGCCGGAGGTTGTAGCCAGCCGGCGTGCGTGGCAGCAGGAAGCGCGGCGCTGCGAAGGCATCAACCGGGGCCGGGCGGTGCCGGTCGCGCGCGTCCGCCGTACCGTGCGCGCCTGCCTGTCCGGCACGGAGTAGGGGCGGGTTAGCTGCGGGCTGCGCTGTCGAACACGCAGAACAGCTGGCCTGCGGCTTCCGGCGCGCTGGCATCATAATACAGTTCCCGGAGTTGCAGGTTGACGGCCGGTGTAAACGGGTCACCGCGGGTCAGCGTGTCGAACGCAGTACCGGCGAGCAGCCGGTGCGCGAAGGTCAGGTACAGACGATCGAGGACATCCGCCTGCACGAGGGTATGCAGCACGGCGGGACCGGCGACTGCGTAGACGGTACGGTAACCGCGTGTGTCGAGCAGGTCCAGCAGCCGTTTCCCGTCTACGTGTCTGTCCGCGCCGGCTGCCAGCACCTCGATGCCCGAATTCCTGAGCAGCGCCGTATGCGTTGTGTCCGCACGGTTTCCGGTGGCAATCAGTATGCGCCGCGACCGGTACGGTTCCAGTGCCGCCAGCGGGATGTCGAGGCTGCTGCTCAGGATGAGGATGTCCGGTTGCGGACGCAGTCCGCGCGCCGTCCGCCACGCGCGGATGTCATCGAACTCGGCCTGCCCGCCAACCGGCAACAGGTCCTGTGCCTCACCGGCCTTGCTCTGCCGGAAGAAACGTCCGCTGGTCACCAGGATATCCGCCTGGCCGGACAGCTCCTGATAGAGCCGCCAGTCACGCGGATTCGTAATGCTGCCCGGAATCGTGTGCGTTTTTTTGCCAGGAACCTCCAGTGCGATACGTCCGTCGAGCGAGCTGATGAAATTGCTGTAGACGAGCGGCCTGTCCAGGGACGCGGCGCGGGCGTGCAGGTCGTCCTGCAGGTACAGGCCGTGCAACGCTACCGGTTCGGCCGGTCCCGGCAGCAAACGCAGCACTGGCGTGTGGGGGCGTCTATGTTCCATGCAGCCGTCCCGGGTCTGCAGTGGCTGCGTTGCGGAACGGAACCACATTGAAAAAAACGGGGCCGCATGGCCCCGTCAGGAGTTGGTACGGGCAGCGATCGCTGTCAGGGCTGGTTCAGTTTGCCCTGGTAATCCTCGATTGCCGCCTTGATTGCGTCTTCTGCGAGCACCGAGCAATGGATTTTTACCGGTGGCAGGGCGAGTTCCGCGGCAATATCCGTGTTCTTGATCGCGCGTGCCTCGTCCAGGGACTTGCCCTTGACCCACTCGGTCAGCAGTGAACTGGAGGCAATGGCGGACCCGCAACCATAGGTCTTGAAACGGGCGTCCTCGATAATGCCCTGGTCGCTCACCTTGATCTGCAACCGCATGACGTCGCCGCATGCGGGCGCACCGACCATGCCGGTACCGACGGAATTGTCACCCTTCTCGAAGGAGCCGACATTGCGCGGGTTTTCATAGTGGTCAAGTACCTTGTCACTGTATGCCATTTGCCTGTTTCTCCGGTAATGCGTGAATTGCTGGAATCCTATGCCGCGGTCTGCTGGATGTCGGAACCATAGCCGGGTTCCTTGCCGGTACCGGACATCGATTCGATCGCGTCGCTCAGCGTGATACTGTTCAGGTAATCATAGATCCGGTTGCTCAGGTGGACCCAGAGCTGGGCGCCCGTGCCCTCCGGCATGTCGTCACGGCGGCTGACGTCATCAACCGTTGACAGGATTTCCGCAATCGTGATCTCGCCGGCCGGGCGGGACAGGCAATAGCCTCCGCCGGGTCCGCGCATGCCGTTGACCAGCCCTTGCTGACGCAGGCGTGCGAACAGCTGTTCGAGATAGGAAATGGAAATGGCCTGCTGCGCCGAGATGTCCGCGAGGGTAACCGGCCCCTTGTTATGCTGCAGCGCCAGCTCCATCATCGCGGTGACCGCATGGCGGCCTTTTGTGGATAACTTCATGACTAACCTCGTTGAATACGGTACTGCGGTACTACCTGACCCGCAGACCGGACCGTATTCAGTTCCGGTCTGCGGGAGCGAACCGAGCAGTTTCCATTCGCTGGACTGCACCAATCATAGTAATTGCCGAGTCTTTTAGTCAAGAATAGCGCGCCCGGCCCGGCCCGGGGAAGCGAGACAAATGTCTATAAAAACAATAGCATAATAATTCCCCATATCCTCAAGTGGATATGCCGGGCGCCGCGGGATCTGCCAGCCCCGGTCCCGGCCGCCGCTGCCGCGTCCCCGCCAGCGAAGATCGCAGTCAGGGCCCTGTATCTTACTGATTTGTTGTATGATCATCCGGCACGCGTCCCCGACAGGGTGTGGACGCGGCGGATTCGTGGCTGACGTGATCCGGCTGCGGGCGCCCGGAGGCAGGATCACCCCACGGAGACACGGAATCACCAGCAGGCCAGGAGACAATCAGGCCAGGAGACAATATGGGATCACAGGTACCGGAAGGAGTAGACCGTCGTCGCAAATCAGGCGAAAAGCTCGATGCGCTGGTACGTTCGCGTACCGAGACGCTCGCGCTGCTGGCCGACCTGGCCGGCAGGCAACCATTTCACGCGGATGCGTCAACGGAACGGGCGCTGCGCAAATTCTGCGAGGCCCTGATCGATTACACGGCCAGTGCCCATTTCCAGCTGTACCGATTCCTGGCGGATAACCGGGAACGCCGGCAGGCCGTACTGGCCATTGCCGATGAACTGTATCCGAAGATCGTGGAAACGACGGACGCCATCCTGCGTTTCAACGACAAGTATGAAGCGATGTCCATCGACGGCAGCATGGAATTTCTCGCGCATGACCTCTCCAGCCTGGGAGAGTGTATCGCCGATCGCATTCAATACGAGGATCGCGTGATCGCCGCCATGAACGGCGGCGCATCCGGAAGCACCTGGAACACCTCATAATCCCCTGCGGGCCGCATTCCAGGCGCCAGCCCCTGGCGCCTGGCCGGAGCGGCAATCAGTACATCCGGTGACGGAACAGCCACCCGGCGACTGCCAGGGTGCAGATGCCGATGACGGCCATCGGCCAGAACTGGTCGATGAGCAGGTGGAACGGCGTTTGTTCCAGGAACACGCCGCGCAGGATCACCATGAAATAGCGCAGCGGGTCGATCAGGGTGAGCTTCTGTACCACTGCCGGCATATTGGCGATGGGTGTGGCGAAACCGGAAAGGATGATCGCAGGGACCAGGAACAGGAAGGCACCGAGCAGACCCTGCTGCTGGGTCACCGCCAGCGACGAGATCATCAGGCCGGCCCCGATGGCCGAGAGCAGGAACAGCAGCAGGCCGGTATAGAGCGTGAGCAGCTGGCCGCGCAGCGGAATGTCAAACCAGAACACCGCCAGGGAGATGATCAGCGTCGCCTCGAACAGGCCGATGAGGACCCCGGGCAACGCCTTGCCAAGCAGGATCTCGGTGGGCCGCATCGGCGTCACCAGTAGCTGGTCGAAGGTACCCTGCTCACGTTCGCGCGCGACCGACAGGGCGGTCACCACCATGGTTACCACCAGCGTCAGCAGGCCGACGATGCCGGGGACGATGAACCAGCGGCTCTCCAGGTTGGGATTGAACCAGGCCCGGATCTGCAGTCTGGCCGGTGGCCCCTGCTGGTTATGATCACGGGCCCAGGTCTGATTGAAGTCGCTGACGATGGTGCGCACATAGCCGAGGGCGATCAGTGCCGTGTTCGAGTCGCGGCCGTCGATGATCACCTGCAGCGGCGCCGGCGTGCCGACGACCAGGTCGTGGCCGAACTGCGGACCGACATGCAGCAGCAGCAACGCTTCACGGTTGTCGATCAGGGGTGCGATTCCGGCGTGACTCCGTACGTTGCGCACCACCCGGAAGTTGGGCGAGCCTGCAAAGCGCGCGATCAACTGGCGCGAGGCGCTGCCACCGTCCTCGTTGTAGACGGCAAGCTTGACGTGGTTGAGGTCGAACGAGGCGGCGTAGCCGAATACCAGCAGCTGTATCAGCGGCGGACCGATCACCACGAAACGGCTGCGCTTGTCCTGCAGCAGTGTCAGCAGCTCCTTTTTCAGCAATGCAAGGATGCGACGCCACATCGTGTCCGGTCTCCCTAGTCCAGCCGCTTGTGTGCCCGCCGCCGCACCACGGCGAAGAACAACAACGCCATGACCAGGAGGGCGAGGGCGTTACCCAGGATGACCGGCCAGACGTTTCCTGCCATGAAGATGGTCTGCAGGATTGCCACGAAATAGCGTGCGGCGATCACGTGGGTCAGCAGCTGGACCACCACCGGCATACTGTCGATGTCGAACAGGAAACCGGAGAGGATGAATGCCGGCAGGAAGGTGACCACCAGCGCCGCCTGGCCGGCGACGAACTGATTCTTGGCGAGAATGGAAATCAGCATCCCCATCGCCAGTGCCACCAGCAGGAACAGTGCAGAGGCGAGGGTGAGCAGCCACAGCGAGCCGCGCAGCGGCACGTGGAACAGGAACAGAGCCATTGCCACCGACAGCGCCATGCTGCCCATGCCGAGGATGAAGTAGGGGATCAGCTTGCCCAGCAGCAGTTCGCGGATCGTCACCGGCGTCACCATCAGGGCCTCCATGGTGCCGCGTTCCCATTCGCGTGCCATCACCAGCGCGGTGAGCATGGCGCCGATCAGGGTCATGATGATGGCGATGAGACCCGGCACCAGAAAGTTGCGGCTGCGCAGTTCGCTGTTGAACCAGACCCGCGGCTGCAGGTCCACCGGTATGTTCAGTCGTTCACCGCGGGCCTGTGCGACCTGTTGCAGCCACTGCCCCCAGACCCCCTGCATGTAGCCGCTGATGATGCGGCCGGTATTGGCGTCGACCCCGTTGACGATCACCTGGATCGGTGCGCCGTCGGCCGCGCGCAGCCGGCGACCGAAGTCGGCGCGCAGATGGACGATGCCGTTCACCCTGCCGGCCATCATGGCCGCCTCGGCGCTGGCCATGTCGGCCACCGGCTGGAGGTCGAAATACCGGTTCTGACGCAGCACGGCCAGGAAGGCGGCGGTGTCGGTGCTGGGTTGCTCGGTGACCTCGGCCATGGGAATGTGGTCGGCATCGAGCGAAACGCCGTACCCGAACACCAGCAGCAGCACCACCGGCATCAGGAAGGCGATGGCGATGCTGCTCGGGTCGCGCAGGATCTGGAAGAATTCCTTGCGCACCAGCCCGCGCAAGCGCATTGCCGTGCCGCCGCGCCTGTCCGGGTGCGCGTTCACGCCGCCTCCGCCGAGTGCCGTTCGATCAGGGCAATGAAGGCGTCCTCCATGCTCGGATCGGGCGCCCGGGCGCTGCGGGCCGCGTCCTTGACCTCGCGGGGTGTGCCCAGGCTCAGGATCTCGCCGGCGGCCATGATCGCCAGCCGGTCGCAGTATTCCGCCTCCTCCATGAAGTGGGTGGTCACCAGCACCGTGACCCCGGCCTCGGCCAGCGAGTTGATGCGGCGCCAGAATTCGCGCCGTGCCAGCGGGTCGACGCCGGAGGTCGGCTCGTCGAGAAACAGGATATCCGGCTCGTGCATCAGGGCGCAGGCCAGGGCCAGGCGCTGCTTGTAACCCAGCGGCAGGTCGGCGCTGGTCGCCTGCCGCTGCTCCGTCAGTTCGAAGGTCTCCAGCGCCCAGGCGATGCGTACCCGGCGCCGGCCACCGGACAGACCGTACGCGCTGCTGAAGAACTCCAGGTTCTGCGCCACGCTCAGGGTGGCATAGAGGGAAAAGCGCTGCGACATGTAGCCGATGCGCTGGCGTGCCGCCGCGGCTGCGCGGCGCAGGTCGACACCGGCCACCTGCAAGCTGCCGCCGCTGGCCGGCAGCAGGCCGCACAGCATGCGAAAGGTGGTCGACTTGCCGGCGCCGTTCGCGCCGAGCAGTCCGAACACCTCGCCACGGTGTACGTCGAAACTGACATCCTTCACGGCGTAGAAATCCCCGAAGCGCCGCTGCAAGCGATCCACCCGGATCACCGCCTGGTCGTCGCCGCGGTGACGGCTCGTGTGTGCACCGGGGGTTCCACCTGCAGCCTGGTCCGTACCCTGCTGCGTGCGCAGCGTGGCGATGAAGTGATCCTCGAAACGCGGTTCGACCGGACGGCAATCAAGGCCGTGCAGCACAGCGAGCGACGCGGGACTGCTGGCCGCGGCAAGCACCAGCCGCACATGCTCCTTCTGGATCACCGCATCGATGATGCCGGGACTCTGCGCCAGGCGGGTCTGCAACGCGCGCTTGCTGTTGTCAGGCGGGACCTCCACGGCGAAGGTGCGCCCGGCCAGACGGCGGCTGAAGACGGCCGGCTCGCCGTGGCTCAGCACCCGGCCCTCATGCATCAGGACCACTTCGGCACATCGCTCGGCCTCGTCCAGATAGGCGGTGCTGAGCAGTACGCTCATCCTTTCCTGCTGCACCAGCCGATAGACGATGGCCCACAGTTCGCGGCGCGACACCGGGTCGACGCCGACTGTCGGTTCGTCCAGAAGTAGCAGCCGCGGGGCACGGATCAGGGTGCATGCCAGGCCCAGTTTCTGTTTCATGCCGCCCGAGAGGCGGCCGGCGAGGCGGCGGGTGAATGGCCCCAGGCCGGTCATGTGCATCAGCTCCGCGTAGCGTGGCGCACGCTGCGCCCTCGGCACCCCCTGCAGATCGGCATAGAGGTCGAGATTTTCCTGCACCGTGAGATCTTCGTAGAGGCCGAAGCGTTGCGGCATGTAACCGATGCTGGTCTGTACCTGCAGGGCGTCGCGGTCGGCATCGAGACCGAGCACGCTCACCCGGCCGGAGTCGGCGCGCAACAGGCCTGCGGCAAGGCGCATCAGGGTGGTCTTGCCGGCGCCGTCGGGGCCGATCAGGCCGGTGACGACGCCAGGGCGCACCTGGAGGTCGGTACGGCGCAGCGCTTCCACCCTGCGCGGGCCGACGCTGAAGCCCTTGTCGACCCGTTCAAAGGTGATGGCATAACCGCCCACGGCGGTCATCAGTAATCGCCACAGCGGTGCGCCGCCACCTCGCCTTGCGGCTGGCTGAGCGGCACCGAGGCAGTGGCCGGCATCCCCAGACGCAGCTGGTCCTGCGGGTCGCAGACAAAGATGCGCACCTGATAGACCAGGTCGGTGCGCAGCTCGGTGGTTTCCACCGACTTGGGGGTGAACTCGGCGGTGGGGGAGATGAAGCCGACCCAGCCGTCATAGCTTGTGTCGGGATAGCTGTCGGTGTGCACCGTGGCGGACATGCCGAGGTGGATCTTGCCCAGATCCTGCTCGCTGACGTAGGCGCGTACCCACAACGGTTCGGTCAGCGCCAGGGTGAAGGCGGGGCGTTGCGGTGATGCCATGTCGCCCGGTTCCAGCAGCCGTTGCTCGATGACGCCGCCGGCAGGTGCGGTGAGGTCAGCGTCGGCCAGCTGCCGTTGTGTCAGCGCCAGTTGTGCCTGCGCCGCCTGTAGCTGGGCCGCGCCGGCGGCGATATCCTCCTTGCGCGGTCCGAGTTCCGCCAGGTGCAGTGCCGCGCCGGCAGCCCGGGCCTGGGCCGCGGCGGCGTCGGCCGCAGCGCGCGCGCTGTCCGCCTGCTCCTGCGACACCAGTTTCTGCTGCACCAGGCCGGCCAGACGTTTGCTGTTGCGTTCGGCATTGGCTGCCTGGATGTGTGCGGCATCGGCGGTGGCCCGCGCCTGTCCGATTTCCTGCGGCCGGCTGCCGGCCCTGAGCCGCGCCACCACTGCGCGCTGCGCCGCCGCCCGGGCCGCGGCGAGGTCGACGGCGTGTTGCAGGCGCCGCTTGTCGAGGCTGGCGAGCAGTTGCCCCGCGGTGACCCGGTCGCCTTCCTGTACCAGCATGCGCTCGATGCGCTCGGAATCGTTGAAGGCCAGTTCCACCTCGCGGATGTCCACGTTACCGTGCAGGGTGAGGGCGCTGGTTGCGGGGCCGGCCTGACGGCCTTGCCACCAGTGCACCGCGACCGCCACGCCGCCCGCCAGCAGCAGCAGCGGCAGCAGGATCTTGAAGGGTTTTTTCATATTGATTGTTTGATTCCGACCGGTTTCCCTGCGCTCGTGCACGCCGACAGCGCACTACCCGGAAAGTATATCGTGTACTGCCCGGCGACGCGCGACACCTCCTGCTGCCGTTCCAGCCGCCACCGGGAGACTCTTCCTTGTCCTGCCGGCCCTGCCCCAGGCCTGCAGTCAGGTTTCTCCGGCCTTGACGGTGTTCCACAGCGCGTCCATTTCGTCGGCAGTCGCTTCGTGCGGTGCCATGCCCCGCTCGGCCAGTTTCGATTCGACCGCGCGAAAGCGGCGTTCGAACCTGGCGTTGGTGTGACGCAGTGCGGATTCGGGGTCGATGTCGACATGGCGGGCAAGGTTGATGACCGAGAAGAGCAGGTCGCCAACCTCCTCCTGCGCCCGCTTGCGGGCACCCGCGAGCAGCTCGGTGCGCAGCTCGGCGATCTCTTCCTCGATCTTGTCGAGCACCGCGCTCGCCTCGGGCCAGTCGAAGCCGACCCGGCCGGCGCGCTGCTGCAGCTTCATTGCGCGGGTGGTCGCGGGCAGTGCGCTGCTCACACCGTCGAGGACGCTGGCGGGGCGCCCCGCGCGGGCCGCTTTTGCCGCCCGCTCGGCGGCCTTGTGGTGCTCCCATGCCGCGGTCTGGGCGGCGGCGTCGGCGACATACTCCGCCCGGAAGACGTGGGGGTGGCGGCGTATCAGCTTTGCCTCGATCGCTGCCACCACGTCCCTGAACTCGAACAACCCCTGCTCAAGCGCCAGCTGGGCATAGAAGACGATCTGGAAGAGCAGGTCTCCCAGTTCCTCCCTGAGTTCGGCGAAGTCACCGCGCTCGATGGTTTCGGCCACCTCGTAGGTTTCCTCGATGGTGTAGGGAACGATGGTGGCGAAGTTCTGTTCCCGGTCCCAGGGGCAACCGCGTACGGGATCGCGCAGTGTCGCCATGATCTCCAGCAAGCGTGTCATATCGTTCATGGCGCGAATATGTGGTTCGGGCAGGGGCGCCGCAAGCCGGCGGCGATCGTTCCTGCGCGCGTAGGTGCCGATGCCGGGCGCTGTCCCGGGTACCTCCCGTCAGCGCATCCTCCCGGCGCGTGCCGGGTCTCAGTGTCTGATCTGGTTTCTCCGGTACTGTGCGCTTGCATCGCGGATAAACAGGTACGGATCCAGCGCATCCCTCTTGATCCCTTCATACGTGTCCCTGTCCAGCGATACCTCATTCACCTTGTCCACTGCCCGTGCGCCGATGTAGTCGTAATTGTGCGCACCCTTGTGCAGTCCCCAGATATGCCAGGCCAGGTCCAGGCTGGTATCGGCAACCTCGCCGATGCCGTCGCGCAGGTTGGACGGGCCGAGGAGGGGCAGTACCAGGTACGGGCCGGGACCGACCCCGTAGTAGCCGAGGGTCTGACCGGTGTCTTCATTCTTCAGGTGCAAATCGAAATGTTCCCTGGCCGGGTCGAACAGCCCGCCGATGCCGAGGGTCGTGTTGATGAAGAAACGGACCAGTTCCGTGCCGCTGGCGCGGAACTTTCCCTGCAGACCGGCATTGACGGCACGCACCGGGGTCTGCAGGTTGCTGAAGAAATTGCGCACGGAAATGCGCATGCCTTCCGGGACGTGCCGGTATACCCGGGCAACCGGTTTCAGCAGGTAGAAGTAGACCTTGTCGTTGAACCAGAAGATGCCCCGGTTGACCGGTTCGAGGGGGTCGTAGACTTCCGGGGCTTCCATGTCCTCGAACAGCTCATCGGTCGAGTCTGCCGGGCTGCTGACGGTGGTTGCAGGCTCCGATGCCGGATTGCCTGGATCCTCCGGACCGGGTTCCGCGTGGCAAATCCAGACCGGAAGGGCAAGTACCAGGGCCAGTGCGATCCGAACCTTCATGCAGATACCTCAAACCGGGTCTGACAGGTAAATGGTCGGGCAGAGAGGATTTGAACCTCCGACCCCTTCGTCCCGAACGAAGTGCGCTACCAGACTGCGCTACTGCCCGAATAACTCTAGTACGTACGGTTGACCGAGAATTCCGCGAGGTTGTGCAAGGCTTCCTTGTAGGGTGATTCCGGCAGGGGGGCCAGGGCCCCGATGGCGGTATCGGCTTCCCGTTGCGCCGCCTGCGCAGTGTAGGGGATGGCACCAGTGGATTCAATAATCGCACACACCGACTGCATGTTGTCGTGACCGCCGTTTTCGATGGCGCGGCGGATCAGGCGGGCCTGGCTGGGCGTGCCCTGGTGCAGGGCGTGGATCAGTGGCAGGGTCGGTTTGCCTTCCGCCAGGTCGTCACCGACATTCTTGCCGGTGTCTTCCGGCGAGGCACTGTAATCCAGTACATCGTCGATCAGCTGGAACGCAATGCCGAGGTGCAGGCCGTAGCTGGCCAGGGCGTCGACGATGGTGCCCTGCTGTTCGCCCAGCAGGGCCCCGATCTGGGCGGCGGCCTGGAACAGCCTGGCGGTCTTGCGCCGGATGACGTCCATGTAGCGGGCTTCCGTGGTATCGGCGTCCCGGCAATTCAGTAACTGGAGCACCTCGCCCTCGGCAATCGTGTTGGTGGTGTGGGACATGATATCCATGATGCGCATGTCATTGGCTTCCACCATCATTTCGAACGCACGCGAATACAGGAAATCACCGACCAGCACGCTTGCCTCGTTGCCCCACATGGCGTTTGCGGTGAGGTTGCCGCGCCGCAGCTGCGAGGCATCGACGACATCGTCGTGCAGCAGGGTTGCGGTATGGATGAATTCGATGACGGCAGCCATGTTGATGTGCTGGGCGCCCCGGTACCCGCAGGCATTGGCGGCGAGCAGGACCAGCATCGGGCGCAGGCGTTTGCCGCCGCTGTTGATGATGTAGTGGGAAAGCTGGTTGATCAGGACGACGTCGCTGTGCAGGCTGTCGCGTATCAGGTCGTTCACTCGCTGCAGGTCATCCGCCAGCAAGCTGCGCAGCATGGCAATATTGAACGCACTCGACTGTTTTTCAACAAGTTTTAGCATTTTTACGGGTTCGCGTCGAGGCCGGGCGGCTATGTGGTAGCCGCCGGCAGGAACGGCAAGTCTAACGTTGTTGCCGGCAGTGCACCAGCGGCGTTTACATTGACCTGCAGCGGGGCAACCATTAGAATTGGCGACCTTTTTCGACGATGCAGCTGAAGTTCCGGAGCAACGAACATGTACGCAGTGATCAGGACGGGCGGGAAGCAGTACCGGGTCTCCGCGGGGGATACCCTGCGGGTGGAAACGCTGGATGCCGGTGCAGGAGACGCCATCGAGTTTGACCAGGTGTTGATGGTCGGTGAAGGTTCGGATGTCCGGATCGGTTCCCCGCTGGTGGAAGGGGGCAAGGTGACGGCCCGGGTCAAGTCCCACGGGCGTGGCAAGAAGGTGGAAATCATCAAGTTCCGTCGCCGCAAGCACCATATGAAGCGCATGGGGCACCGTCAGAACTTCACCGAAGTGGAAATCACCGGTATTACCGGCTAGGCGAGCTCGAGGAAACCCCCATGGCACACAAGAAAGCAGGCGGCAGCACCCGTAACGGCCGCGATTCCGAATCCAAGCGACTGGGCGTCAAGCGCTTCGGCGGTGAAAACGTCCTGGCCGGCAATATCCTGGTCCGGCAGCGCGGTACCCATTTTCATGCCGGCCGGAATGTCGGTATCGGCCGTGATCACACCCTCTTTGCCCTGAGCAATGGCACGGTCCGCTTCGTGCGGCGTGGCGAGCGCAAGCGCCGGTATATCGAGATCGATGCCGGCTGACCGGCCACGGCAAGCGGTATCCTCAAGCCCCGCCACGAGCGGGGCTTTTTGCGTGGACCGCGGGCAGTACTGAATTCCTGCAGCATTTCCTCCGGACGCCATGAAATTCATCGACGAAGCCACCATCGAAGTCCGTGCCGGCGACGGTGGCAACGGTTGCGTCAGTTTCCGGCGCGAGAAATACATTCCCATGGGCGGGCCGGATGGCGGGGACGGCGGGGACGGTGGCAGCGTGTACCTGGAGGCGGTATCCGGCATCAATACCCTGATCGATTTCCGCCATAACCGGAAATTCATCGCCGAGCGCGGCGAGAAAGGCAAGGGCAACAACTGTACCGGCCGGTCCGGGGCCGACCTGGTCATCGCGGTTCCGGTCGGTACCGTGGTCACGGTGGAGGAAACCGGTGAACAGATCGGCGACCTGGTCCGGGACGGACAGCGCCTGCAGGTGGCGCGCGGCGGCTTTCACGGGTTGGGCAACGTCCGCTTCAAGAGTTCCACCAACCGGGCGCCGCGCCAGTCGAAGCCGGGAACCCCCGGGGAGCGGCGTCACCTGCATCTGGAACTGAAATTGCTGGCGGATGTCGGTCTGCTCGGCATGCCCAATGCCGGCAAATCCACGCTCATCGCGGCGGTATCCTCCGCGCGCCCGAAGATTGCCGACTATCCGTTCACCACGCTGTATCCCAACCTCGGCGTGGTGGAACTGCCGGGGCAGCGCAGCTTTGTCATGGCCGACGTGCCGGGTGTCATCCAGGGCGCGGCGCAGGGGGCCGGGCTCGGCATCCGGTTTCTCAGGCACCTGGCACGCACGCGCCTGCTGTTGCATCTGGTGGACATGGGGCCGCTGGCCAGCCCGGTTGCGGAGGCCAGTACCATCCTGGTGGAGTTGCGGGAGTTCAGCGCCGATCTGGCAGGCCGCGAGCGCTGGCTGGTGCTGAACAAGATGGACCTCGTCCCTCCCGGTGAACAGGAGGATCGCTGCCGGGAGGTGCTGGATGCATTGCACTGGCAAGGGCCGGTGTTCCGCATTTCCGCGCTGACCCGGGCGGGCACCCGGGAACTCGTCCACGCGGTCATGGAGCGCCTCGAGCAACTGCAACGGGCAGCCGCGGAGCCGGGATGATGGGACAGGTTCTGCTTGCTTGCACGCGCCGCGCAAACGACACATGATCCCTGCTATCCGTTACCGGGCCGTTTCCTGAAATGACCAGAAAATTGCTGCCAGCCGAATGCCGGCGCTGGGTGATCAAGATCGGCAGCTCCCTGCTTACCAACGACGGGCAGGGGCTGGCCACCGCCGCCATCGACGGCTGGGTCGCGCAGATCGCCGCGCTGCGCAAGACCGGGCGCGAGGTGTTGCTGGTGTCTTCCGGTGCCGTGGCCGAAGGCATGACACGCCTGGGCTGGAGGAAAAGGCCGGGTGCGCTGCATGAACTGCAGGCGGCGGCGGCCGTGGGCCAGATGGGCCTGGTGCAGGCCTACGAATCCCGATTCCAGCGCTTCGGTCTGCACACCGCGCAGATCCTGCTGACGCACGACGACCTTGCCGACCGCCAGCGCTACCTGAATGCACGCAGTACCCTGCGCACGCTGCTGCAACTCGGCGTGATCCCGGTCGTGAACGAGAACGACACCGTGACCACCGACGAAATCCGTTTCGGTGACAACGACACGCTGGCTGCCCTGGTGGCGAACCTGGTGGTGGCCGACCTGCTGGTCGTACTGACCGACCAGGACGGGATGTACAACGAGGATCCGCGCTGCAGCGCGGATGCGCGCCTGATCGCGGAGGCCGCCGCGAACGATGCCGCACTGGAGGGCATGGCGGCCGGGACCGGCGGTGCGCTGGGACGGGGCGGCATGCTGACCAAGGTGCGCGCGGCCCGTCTCGCGGCCCGCTCCGGCGCCCTGACCGTGATCGCGCCGGGCCGGGCACCGGACATCCTGCAGCGTATCGCCGCGGACGAGGGGGTCGGCACCCGGCTGTACCCGTCCAGCGAGCCGATGGCCGCCCGCAAGCAATGGCTGGCCGGTCAGCTGCAGGTGCGTGGCCGGCTCATGCTGGATGCCGGTGCCGTGCGCGTGCTGCGCAGTGACGGCAAGAGCCTGTTACCGGTCGGTGTGCTACAGGTGTCGGGCGATTTCGGGCGTGGTGACCTGGTAGCCTGCATCAGTCCGGAAGGGATCGAGGTGGCGCGCGGCCTGGTCAACTACAGTGCGGGGGAAGCGCGCCGCATCATCGGCCAGCCCAGCAGCCGTATCCAGGAGTTGCTGGGTTACATCGATGAACCGGAGTTGATCCACCGCGACAACCTGGTGTTGACGGCATGAAAAAAGCCGGTCGGTGACCGGCTTTTTTCATGCCGTTGCGCATGACTCCGCCCGGATTCCGTTGCGGAATCGCGCGCCGGTCGTCAGGACAGGGTGCGGATGTGCTGGTTGAGCCGGCTCTTGTGGCGCGCGGCCTTGTTGGCGTGGATCAGACCCTTGCTGGCGGCCTTGTCGATCAGCGGTACGGCAGCCGTATAGGCACTGGCGGCGCTGTCGCGATCACCGGCGCGAATGGCCGCAACCACCTTCTTGATGGAAGTGCGCAGCTGGGAACGCTGGCTGGCGTTGCGCTGCCGGCCCAGTTCTGCCTGGCGTGCGCGCTTGATGGCTTGTGCGGAATTGGCCAAGGGACTGCTCCTGCCACAGGTCGTTCGAAAGACGGCGTACTATGCGGATTTCGCTCTGCCTTGTCAATGCGCTGCCGGCACGGGCCGGGCGTCGCGGGCGTCCGTGGCTGATCCGGCGCCGGCCGTCACGCTGCAGGCGCGTGGCCGGTGGCCGAAGTACGGGGTGGTAAGTGTTTGTTTCTCCGATATACTCCACGCCTGTCGCGCGCCGCGGCGGCGTTGGCGGGCAGGTGGGTTCAGCGGTCCCGGGATGAGTCGCAAGTTACTGAAAAGCACAGCAATTGTCGGCGGTATGACGCTGGTGTCGCGCGTTCTGGGACTGTTGCGAGACATGGTGCTGGCGCGCTGGTTCGGTGCCGATGCGGCGATGGATGCCTTCTTCGTCGCCTTCAAGATCCCCAATTTTCTGCGCCGGTTGTTTGCCGAGGGCGCCTTCTCGCAGGCCTTCATCCCGGTGGTCGCCGAGTATCACGAACAACGCAGCCCGGCCGAGACGCGCGAACTGGTCGACCGGGTGGCCGGCACGCTGCTGGGCATCCTGTCGATGGTCACCGTTCTGGGCGTACTGGCGAGCCCGTTGCTGGTCATGGTATTCGCGCCCGGCTTTCTGCACCGGAATCCCGCGCAGTTCGAGCTGGCGGCCGGCATGCTGCGGTTCACCTTCCCCTACCTGCTGTTTGTCTCGCTGGTGGCGTTTGCGGCCGGCGTGCTCAACACCTTCGGCCGCTTCGCCGCCGCCTCGTTCGTGGCGGTCTGGCTGAACGTGGTGCTGATCGCGGTGGCGGTACTGGTATCGCCCATGCTGCAGCAGCCCGTAATGGGTCTGGCGGCGGGCGTGCTGCTGGCGGGCGTGGTACAGCTGCTGTTCCTGTTGCCGTCGCTCGGGCGGATCGGCATGCTGCCGCGTCCCCGCTGGGGGCTGCGGCACGCAGGCGTGCGGCGCATCCTGAAGCTGATGTTGCCGGGGATCCTCGGTTCCTCCGTCGCGCAGATCAATCTGCTGGTGGATACCCTGATTGCATCCTTCCTGGCGGCCGGCAGCGTCAGCTGGCTGTACTACTCCGATCGGCTGGTGGAATTCCCGCTTGGGGTGTTCGCCATCGCGCTCTCCACGGTCATCCTGCCCAGCCTGTCACGCAGCCATGCCAACGGTGCCGGCGGGGAGTTCTCGCGCACGCTGGACTGGGGGCTGCGGCTGGTGCTGCTGATCGGAGTGCCCGCCACGATCGGACTGGTGGTGCTGGCCCGGCCGATCCTCGCGACCCTGTTCCAGTACGGTGATTTCAGCCGTACGGATGTCGAAATGGCGGGCCTCAGCCTGATGACCTACAGCCTGGGTCTGCCCGGTTTCATGCTGATCAAGGTGCTGGCGCCGGCCTATTACTCGCGCAAGGACACCCGCACCCCGGTGCGCATTGCCGTGATCGCGCTGTTCACCAACATGTTCTTCAACCTGCTGTTCGTGGTTCCCATGACGATGCTGAAGATCCCGGGCCCGCATGCCGGTCTCGCCCTGGCCACGTCCATTGCTGCCACCGTCAATGCGGCGCAACTCTACCGGGTTTTGCGCAGGCACGGCATCTACCACCCGCAGAAAGGCTGGCCGCGGGCCGCCAGCCAGATCCTGCTGGCCGGCAGCGCCATGACCGCGGTGCTGCTGCTGGGGGTGCCGGGACTGGACACGTGGCTGGGCTGGACGGGGCTGCAGCGGGTGGGTGGATTGCTGGTGGCGGTTGTGGCCGGGGTCGCGGTGTACCTCGTGATGCTCTGGCTGACCGGCATGCGCCCGGCCGTCCTGCTGCGTCACGAGGAACCGGCCGGGAGCTGACCCGCCATGCAGCTGATCCGCGGCCTGCATAACCTGCATCCCGACACGCGCGGCTGCGTGGCGACGATCGGCAACTTCGACGGCGTCCACCGGGGACACCAGGCGGTCATCGACCAGTGCCGGCAGCAGGCCACGCGGCTGGGACTGCCGCTCACCCTGGTGACCTTCGAGCCGCAGCCGCGCGAGTTTTTTGCCGCGGCATCCGCGCCGCCGCGCCTGACCCGCCTGCGCGAAAAACTCCAGGTGATCCGCGCGCACGGTGTCGAGCGGGTGCTCTGCCTGCGCTTCGACGCACATCTCGCCCGGCTCGATGCAGAGGTCTTCGTCCGCCGCATCCTGCTCGACGGGCTGCACGTGCGCTACCTCGTCGTCGGCGATGATTTTCATTTCGGCAGGCAGCGTTCCGGGAATTTTGCCACCCTGCAGCAGGCCGGTGCGCGCCATGGTTTCGAGGTGGCGGACATGGACAGCTGTCTGGATGACGGGCAGCGTGTCAGCAGCACCCGCGTCCGGGACGCGCTGCAGCAGGGGGATATGGACCATGCCGCGCGCCTGCTCGGGCGCCCGTATGCCATGTGCGGGCGGGTGGCGCACGGCGACAAGCGTGGCCGGACCATCGGGTTTCCCACGGCCAATATCTACCTGCACCGGGTCAATTCCCCGCTCGCCGGCGTGTTTGCGGTGGAGGTGGCCGGGCTGGGCGGCGCGGCCGTCCCGGGAGTGGCGAACATCGGCACCCGGCCGACGGTGGACGGTACCCGTGCCCTGCTGGAAGTGCACCTGTTCGACTTCGACCGGGATATCTACGGTGCGCACGTACAGGTGGTTTTCTGCCGCAAGCTGCGCGAGGAACGGCGCTTCGAATCCTTCCCGGCCCTGCGCGACCAGATCCGGCTGGATGCGCGGCAGGCGCGGGACTTCTTCCGGGCCCGCGCCTGAACGGTCGCGCGTAGTCCCGGTCGCGGCCGCGCGGGATGATGAGACAGGTTCCAAACACTGCTGGGATTCGGGTGCCCGTTGGGTTATAAATCCATGCTCCATGCGAACCGACGCCAAGCAGTGACATGACCGATTACAAGGACACCCTGAACCTTCCCCGTACGGAATTCCCGATGAAGGGCAACCTGCCGGCGCGCGAGCCCGGCATGCTCGAGCGCTGGGAGGCGATGGATCTGTATGCAAGGATGCGTGCGACGGGCGCCGGCCGCCCGCGTTTCGTACTGCACGACGGTCCGCCCTACGCCAATGGAGACATCCACATCGGCCATGCCGTCAACAAGGTACTCAAGGACATCATCGTCAAGAGCAGGACCCTGAGCGGTTTCGATGCACCCTACGTGCCGGGCTGGGACTGTCATGGACTGCCGATCGAGCTGAACGTCGAGAAGAAGGTCGGCAAGGCCGGGACCAGGGTCGATGCCGCCACCTTCCGCCAGGCGTGCCGCACGTATGCCGGTGAACAGGTCGATGGCCAGCGCAGGGATTTCATCCGTCTCGGTGTGCTGGGAGACTGGCAGCATCCCTATCTCACCATGGAACATCGTTTCGAGGCGGACATCATCCGTGCGCTGGGCCGCATCATCGCCAACGGCCACCTGCACAAGGGCGTCAAGCCGGTGCACTGGTGCACCGATTGCCGGTCGGCGCTGGCCGAGGCCGAGGTCGAGTACGAGGACAAGGAATCACCGGCCATCGACGTGCGCTTTCGCGTGTTGAACGAGAGTGGTCTGCTGGCATGCTGTCACCATGTCAACGGCCATTCCGGGGACGGTCCGGTCTCGGTCGTGATCTGGACCACGACACCCTGGACGCTGCCGGCCAACCAGGCCGTGGCACTGAACCCGGAGCTGGACTATGCCGTGGTGCAATGCGACGTCGGTCATGGCCAGGAACGGCTGGTACTGGCCGAGGCCCTGCTCAAGGACACAATGCTGCGCTACGGTGTCGACCACTATAAGGTCATCGCCTACTGCAAGGGCAGCGATCTGGAAGGGCAGATGCTGGCGCACCCGTTCTACGCCCGCGAAGTGCCCGTGATCCTGGGCGATCATGTCACGACCGACGCCGGTACCGGTGCCGTGCACACCGCCCCGGGACACGGCCAGGACGACTACGTGGTCGGCAGCCGCTACGGCCTGGAGGTGTACAATCCGGTGGGCAGCAACGGCTGTTTCCTGCCGGACACCGAGCTGTTTGCCGGGCAGCACGTGTTTGCCGCCAATGCCTCCGTGATCGAGGTGCTGAAAGGCAGGGGAGCACTGGTGCACGAACAGATGCTGCGCCACAGTTATCCGCATTGCTGGCGCCACAAGACCCCGATCATCTTTCGTGCCACGCCGCAATGGTTCATCAGTATGGAGCAGGCCGGCCTGCGGGACAGCGCGCTGCAGGCCATCGACACCGTGCAATGGCTGCCCGCGTGGGGCAAGGCGCGCATCGCGGGGATGGTCTGCAACCGGCCGGACTGGTGCATTTCGCGCCAGCGCACGTGGGGTGTGCCGATCCCGTTGTTCGTGGAGCGCCGGGGCGGCGCCCTGCACCCGGATACCCCGCGGCTGCTGGAGGCGGTGGCCACACGTGTGGAGCAGGAAGGCATCGAGGCCTGGTTCGGCCTGGATATCCACGAACTGCTCGGTGCGGACGCGGAGCGCTACGAGAAGGTGAATGACACGCTCGACGTGTGGTTCGATTCCGGCGTCTCGCATTTCACGGTGCTGGAACGCCACGCCGGCCTTGGGGTGCCTGCCGACCTCTACCTGGAGGGCTCCGATCAGCATCGCGGCTGGTTCCAGTCCTCCCTGCTGAGTTCGGTCGCGCTGCACGGCAGCGCGCCGTACCGCACGGTGCTGACCCACGGGTTTACCGTGGATGCGAAGGGGCAGAAGATGTCCAAGTCGCGTGGCAACGTGATCGTGCCGCAGAAAATCGTCAACACGCTGGGCGCGGATATCCTGCGCCTGTGGGTCGCCGCGACCGACTACCGGGG
Source organism: uncultured Ectothiorhodospiraceae bacterium (assembly GCA_964443845.1). Taxonomy (GTDB): domain Bacteria; phylum Pseudomonadota; class Gammaproteobacteria; order UBA9214; family UBA9214; genus UBA9214. The sequence continues at coordinate 53,599 of CAYUFA010000003.1, read as the reverse complement.
CGAGATGAGCGTGTCGGACGAGATCCTCAGGCGTACTGCCGATGCCTACCGGCGGTTGCGCAATACCTCGCGGTTCCTGCTGGCCAACCTGAACGGTTTCGATCCTGCGCACCATCTGCTCGATCCCGAGCTCATGCTGTGCCTCGACCGCTGGGCGGTGGAACGTACCCGGCAGTTGCAGGAGCAGGTGCAGCAGGCATATGCAGACTATGAATTCCATCGCATCTACCAGCTCGTGCACAATTTCTGCGCGGTCGACCTCGGCAGCTTCTACCTCGACATCATCAAGGACCGCCAGTACACCACGCAGGAGAACGGGATCCCGCGGCGCTCGGCGCAGAGCGCGCTGTATCACATCGCCGGGGCCCTGGTGCGCTGGCTGGCGCCGATCCTGAGTTTTACCGCGGAGGAAATCTGGCAGCTGCTGCCCGGGACGCGTGCCGACTCGGTCTTTTTGTCGACCTGGTATGAGCTGCCGCCGGCGTTCTATTCCGAATGCGAGATCCTGCGGCGCATGGGCACGGAATTCTGGGGACGCATCATCGAGGCGCGCGATCTCGTGAGCAAGGAACTGGAAAAGCTGCGTGTGGCCGGTGCGATCGGCTCCGGCCTGGACGCGGAGGTGGACCTGTACGCGGATGGTGCGGTGCACACCCTGCTCGCGACGCTCGAGGACGAGCTGCGCTTCGTGCTGATCACCTCCTACGCGCGCGTCCATCCGCTGGCGGAAAGTCCGGACGATGCGCTTGCCGGCGAGCTGCAGGGCCAGCCGTTGCGGATACGGGTGACACCCTCGGCCTATCCCAAGTGCATCCGCTGCTGGCATCACCGTGCCGACGTGGGAACCACGAAGGAACACCCGCAGATATGCGGGCGCTGCGTGGAAAATGTCACCGGGGCGGGCGAGCAGCGCCGCTTCGCCTGAACGTGTTGTCCACATATATGCTGAAATGGGGCTGGATTTCCGTGCTGGTGCTGGTGCTGGACCAGGCCAGCAAATGGCTGGCCAGTGGTGCACTGGCTGTCGGCGAATCGATCCCGCTGGTCCCGATGGTCGCGCTCGCCAGGGCCCATAACTACGGCGCGGCCTTCAGCTTCCTCGACAATGCCTCGGGCTGGCAGCGCTGGTTCTTTGTTCTGCTCGCACTGGTGGTGTGCGGGTTCCTGCTGGTTTGGCTGATGCGCCTGGCGCGGCACGAAATCCGCGCCGCACTGGGAATCAGCCTCATCCTGGGGGGTGCGGTCGGCAACCTTGTGGACCGCGTTCGGCTCGGCTATGTCATCGACTTCATCGATGTGTACTACCGGTCCTGGCATTTCCCGACGTTCAACCTGGCGGATTCCGCCATCACGCTCGGTGCCGGGTTGCTGATCCTCGACGCGCTGCTGGGCCAGCGGCCGGCCGGCGGCGGGCAATGAACCACCCCGTCAGTCCGCAAAGCCGGGTGACCCTGCACCTGGCGCTGACCCTGGAGGATGGTACGGTGGCGGAATCCACCTTCGGCGCGGAACCGTTCACCTTTACCATGGGGGACGGCAGCCTGGTACGCGGGCTGGAGATCGCGCTCTACGGACTGGTTCCCGGTGCCCGGCAACGCCTGCAACTGGAGCCGGGACAGACCTGGGGCCTGCGTGACCCGCAGCGGATCCACCGTATGCCGCGTGCCGCGTTTGCCCCGGAGCTGGAACTCGCACCCGGGGCGATCGTCGGTTTCGAAACCCCGCAAGGCGAGGAGCTCGCCGGCGCGGTTCTGGAGGTCGGCGAGCACGACATCGAGGTCGATTTCAATCACCCGCTCGCCGGGCATACCGTGATCTACGAGGTGGAGATCCTCGAGGTGCTGCCGGCGGACGAAACGGACCAGGGTGAAAGTTGATTCCGGTCCCGAGCATTTTCAGAAAATTGTTGTCTATACTGACCAGCGGTGTGCGGATCAGTTCATGCAGATGCTGGTCGCATCCAGGTGATAGGAGCCGGTTTCATGAATGTCCGCTGCCCTGAATGAATCGACCCGGAGTGAACATGATGAATGCCGACAGGTTAGTGAAGCACATTTTCCGGATTGTGGTGCTGGCCATGCTGGCATGCGCCGGCAACTTTCCTGCACTGGCGGCGGAACCCGGAACACCGGCGCCCGATCCGGTGCGACCGGTGATCGTTGACCTCGTCCAGCGGATCCTGGGCGACCCGGCGGTGAATTATGACAGTGTGGCGGACCCGTCCGACTGCAAATCCGTGACGCTGTATCTTGGTACCAGGGACGTGCTGGGAAAATACGTGGCCAGCCCCGCGGAATACAGGACATCCCTGCAGGACTATATCCTTTCCGGCGATGACCAGTGCAGTTGTGCGGAGGCCATCATCGGCAAGAATTTTGATATTCTGCTGCACGATCTCGGACCGGAGACCGCGAAGTATCGTTCCTGCTACGACATCACCTATGCACGGAAGACAGGACCCAGATAATACCGGGGCGGGCCGGATTCCCGGCCGCGGAATCCCGGCGTGAGAACCTGCGGGAAGGTGGCCGGTCTTGTCCGCTAGAATCCTGCTCGCCAATCCGCGTGGCTTCTGTGCCGGTGTCGATCGCGCCATCGAGATCGTCGAGCGTGCGCTGGAACTGTTCGGTGCGCCGATCTACGTACGCCACGAGGTGGTGCACAACCGTCACGTGGTCGAGGGGCTGCGCGCACGGGGTACTGTTTTCGTGGACGAATTGAGCCAGGTGCCCGACGGCGCCACGGTGATCTTCAGCGCGCACGGGGTTTCCCTGGCCGTGCACGCGCAAGGCCGGCAGCGCGGCTTGCGTGTGTTCGACGCCACCTGCCCGCTGGTGACCAAGGTGCACCTGGAAGTCAGCCGTCACGCGACAGCCGGCAGGGAATGCATACTGATCGGCCATCGCGGTCACCCCGAGGTGGAAGGCACGATGGGACAATATGACCCGTCGGCCGGCGGCAGCATGTACCTGGTGGAAACGACGCAGGACGTGGCGGCCTTGCAGGTGCGCAACCCGGAGGAGCTCGCGTTCGTCACCCAGACGACGCTGTCGGTGGATGACACGGAGTGCGTGATCGACGCGCTGCGGCAGCGTTTCCCGTCCATCCAGGGGCCGCGCAAGGACGACATCTGCTACGCCACCCAGAATCGCCAGGATGCGGTCCGGCAACTGGCCGCATGCTGCGATGTCATGCTGGTGGTCGGCTCGCCCAACAGTTCCAATTCCAACCGGCTGCGTGAACTGGCCGCAAACCAGGGGATACCGGCCTACCTGATCGACGAGGCCAGCCAGATCGAGCGCCAGTGGCTGCAGGACAAGCAGGTGATCGGGATCACGGCGGGTGCTTCCGCGCCCGAGGCGATCGTTACCGGTGTCGTGCAACAGTTGCGAGCCTGGGGCGCGAAGCAGGTCGAGGAAACGCATGGCACGAAGGAACCGGTGACCTTTTCGTTGCCGGGCGAACTGAAACGCGGCTAGGTCGGTGGCCCCGGGTTCCGAATCCAGGTGTAATCCCCCCATTTTAAAACAGCAGTTATTCGTAGAAGCTACATGCTGCTTCCATCAGCCGTCCGGGTGGCACGCCACCGATGGCTGTATGAGGTCGCTCGTTATTGTATGTCTTCAACCACTGCGTCGCGAGCTGCTGTGCCTGGAATGCTAGCCGGTTGGTCGCGCCCGGGGGGTGCTCCTGCAATGTCCGGGTCCCGGTAGGAGCCTGCCTGCAGGCGAGTACCGCGGCACTTGCGTATCCGTGATATTGGGCAATCAGCGCCAGCAATCCCCGGAGCCAAGGCCGCTGGCCGCGCGTCTCCCGCCAAGGGTGGTATCAAGGGTACGCATCCCCAGCGCATCGATCACGAAGGTCCCGCACGGGTCGCGGTTCTGGCCGCCGCGGGCGGTGGGCGTGGCACGGGCCGTGAACGCTGTCTGGCTGGTACCGGCATCGATCGAGAGCATGTAGTAACCGTGCGTGGTTGATTCCTTCCACAGGGTGGCCGCGTCCATGTCCGCGCCGCCGATACGCACGTCGTAGGTACCGGCATCGGCGTAGTGGCGTTCCATGCGGTCGGCCAGTTCCAGCAGTTCTCCCATGCCCTCGGCGCGGCGTGCCTTGCGCACCTGGTCCACGTACACCGGGTAGCTGAAGGTGGTGAGCAGGCCCAGGATCGCCAGCGCAACCAGCAACTCGAGCAGCGAGAAACCGGCCGGTGGTGATTGCAACCAGTCGTGTTCCGGCGGTCTGCGCGCACTCACGGGGTGCGTTCCCGGGTGGTCGCAGTCACGGCTGGAGGTCGATCCAGCCGATCCGGTCGATGCGCCGGTCCGCAGGTCGTGCATCGAGTCCGCGGCGCACTTCCAACGGTTCGGTGACGACGATGGATTGCACGGTGCGCTGCGCGCCACGCGCGGCACCCGCCTGCGCGGTCACCAGGAACGCCTGTACCCGCACGCCGGGCGGCACGTGCAGGATCGAGCTCCGCAACGAGCGGTCCCTGTCCGGCGCAAGCGCAGTGCCCGCGTCCTGGATGACGTAACGGCCGGTGCCATCGCCGGCGCGGCCATCGCCATCGAGATCCGGCAGGGACACGAGGGCGTGGCTGAACGTCCACACGCGGTCGGCGGGCTGCTGGATGCCTGGCGTGTCGGGGTCGAAGTCCGTCACTTCCTGCGCATAGTACGCATCACCCGCAACGTCCGGATGGAACGGGTTGCCAGCGAGGGTGCGCAGGTCATGCTCCGCGGTGGTGAGTACGTATTCGGCATCGTTCAGCGCCTGTGTCCGGAACAGGGCGTTCGCGGCCATGCGGGTTTCCAGCCGTGCCCGGTTCAGGCCGAATACGCCGAGCACGGTCAGGACCAGCAGGAACACCAGCACCGTGAACAGTACCGCACCGCCTTGCCGCCGGCAGGGGTCCACAGTGCGGGATGCATGGGTATTCATTCCGGACACCGTTCTCTCAGTTGCGCAGGGCGACCGACCCCGTGAACAACTGGCGCCGGTAGCCGTCCGTTTTTCCCACGGGCGGGTAGACGATATTCCCCATCCGGTATGCGTCGGTATGGGTGTAGCCGGTCTCCGGGCAAGCGGCGCGCATCAGCAGCCAGATACGCGCCGCGATGACCTGGTTCCAGCGCACGCTGTCCGTTGCCGGTGGTGCATCGACATAGTGATCGACGGAACCGTCGTCATCGTCGTCCAGTCCGTACTGCACCTGGAACTGCTCGACACCACGGGCGATCTCCTCCGATCGCAGGGCCCCGTTGGCCAGGCTCACGCGGTGCAGTGCCGGGACCGCGGCGCCGCCGCAGCGCTCCGTAGCGGGGAACTCCGTGTCCTGCAGGTAATACCCGTGCGCGACCAGCTCCGCGCTGCGCGGGGTCGTGCCACGGGTGATGTCGTTGGCGGCCTGATCCTGACCCTGGAACAGCCGGGCGGAGAACAGGGTGGAGCGGAGATAGAACTGCCGGTCACGGTAATCCGGCGTGGTGGTTCCGCCCACCACCCAGGGCGCCGCGTAGCGGGTGACCAGGATATCGCCGGCATGTCTGGCGCCTGCGGCCAGCGGCCGGAGGCAGGTGTACCCGCTGCGCGTGTCGTCCTTGCCGAAGATGCGGTGGGTCAGCATACGCGCCCAGCCGGGACCGGTACAGGTGCCGTCCTCCGTGGCGACCCGGTTGCCATTGCGTTCGCCTGCCGGTGTGTGGTCCACGATGCGGTGGACATCCGCGGTTCCCCCCCAGTAGCCCGCGCGACGCAGGTCGGTGGCGATCACTTCCATGGCGAAGCGTCCGTCCTCCCGCATGCGTCCCAGGCGGTCCTGGAGATTGAAGCTCCTGCGCACGCCGAGGACCACCTGGCCGGCAGCCGCCAGCACCACCAGGCTGAGGGTCAGCGCGACCATCAACTCCACCAGGCTGAAGCCGTGCTCGCGGCCGGGTATTCCTGTGCGCCGGGAATGCATCGTTGTCACCGGGCGAGCAGCCGGAAGCAGCGGAAATCCGCGTCCGACCAGGGTGGACAGTGGTACGTTGCGGGCATCGTGGTGCGGGATTCGTTCCAGTAGAGGGTGACCACGTGCGTGGTGCTGCCATCGATGATCGGGCAGGCCGGTGTCGTTGCCGGTGTGCACTGCGCGATTTCGCCCCGGCCCCCGGGCAGGCGCGCCACGGCGTTGCTCCATTCCACCAGGTCCCGGCTGGCACGTGTGGCGGGCACGGTGCGCGTGGCTGTCGCGGTACGCCCGATCACGTATGCATGCGCGGCCACTCCGGCCGGATTGGCGCGCATGCGCTCGGTTATGTCGTAGCCCAGCCGGGCAACCAGGGTCCGCATGCCGGCCACCTGACTGGCGCGCAGTCCGGTGGTCTGCAACGCGGCCAGCCCCAGCAATCCGCAGGCGAGCACCAGCAGCGCGACCAGCACTTCCAGAAGCGTGAAGCCGCCAGGCTGCGCGTAGCCTCGTCCCGTCTGTCTGCGCATGATTACCTCCAGCCCGAAGGGCCACCCCGCAGTCCCATTCTGGCCACGCCGCGCATGGCGACCAGTATCCCGTGCCGATCGTTGTCCACGGAAATCAACCCGTTGCCCTGTCAGCCGGTGTGACCTCCCGGGCAGCCCGGCGCGCGCCAGCGGCGGTGGGCACGGCGGGTGAATTCATCCCTCCCCGTCATTGCGGGGACTGCACGGCAATCCCATAATGAACCCCTCGTCCGCGGTGCAGCAGCCCGGTGACATGCAGGCATGAATCCAGCAAACAACGGTTTTGACAGTGTGGTGGTGGGCGGTGGCCTGGTCGGCATGCTGACTGCGCGCGCGCTGTCCCGGGCGGGTCTGTCGGTGTGCCTGCTGGAGCGCGGGGACCTCTGCCGGGAGTCCTCCTGGGCCGGTGGCGGCATCCTCTCTCCGCTGGTGCCGTGGGAATATCCCGTGGCGGTCTCCGAACTGGTGCGCTGGAGCCAGGACGTCTATCCGGAACTGGCGGCGGAGTTGCAGGCACTAACCGGTATCGACCCGCAATGGATTCGCAGCGGCCTGCTGCTGGAAGGGCTGGCGATGTCGGGTGCGGTCCGCGACTGGTCCGCCCGCTATCGCTCGGAAGTGATCGAAATGGATGCGGAGTCGGTACAGGAGATGGCGCCGGCACTGCAGCGACCCGCCGGGCCCTCGTTGTACCTGCCGGACGTGGCGCAGGTGCGCAACCCGCGCCTGTGTCAGGCACTGGCGCAGGTGCTGCGCGCGGAGGGTGTGCGCGTCCGCGAGCAATCCGCGGTCCGTGGTGTCGCGGTGCACCAGGGCAGGGTGACCGGAGTGACCAGCGCCGGGGGCACCGTGCACGGCGCCAGCGTGGTCATTGCCGGCGGCGCCTGGAGTGCGCAGTTCATTCCCGATCCCTGTCCGGCGGTGCCGGTGCGCCCGGTCCGCGGGCAGATGATCCAGTTCCAGGCCCGGCCGGACCTGCTGCGGCGGATCGTGCTGCGCGACGGCCGCTACCTGATCCCGCGGCGGGACGGCCTGATCCTGGCGGGCAGTACGCTGGAAGAGGCCGGATTCGACAAGGCGGTGACGACCGCCGGTTACGAGGAGTTGCGCCAGGCGGCCTTCAATATTCTGCCGTCACTGGCCGACTATCCCGTGGTCAAGCACTGGGCCGGGCTGCGCCCCGGTTCGCCGCACGGTGTGCCATATATCGGAGAGTGCAGTGAAATCAGTGGCTTGTACCTGAATACCGGTCACTATCGCAACGGGGTGGCCATGGCACCCGCCTCGGCGCAACTGCTGGCCGACTGCCTGCTGGACCGCACCAGTTTCACGGCACTCGAGCCGTACCGCGTGCCGGTGACATAGACGACCTGTTTTAGAGTGCTTATAATGTAGTCGAGAAAGACATGGATAAACAGATGGTTGCTGTTGATCGCGATGAACTGCCCGCGCTGCTGCGCACCTACGGGATCCTGCCCACGCAGCAGCGGGTGCTGATCGCCCGGGTGCTGTTCGGGCGACACCAGCACTTCTCCGCGGACCAGGTCATGCGCGAGGTGAATACGGGCGAGGAACATGTTTCCAAGGCCACGGTGTACAACACGCTGGGGTTGTTCGCCCGTAACGGTCTGGTGCGCGAGGTGATCGTCGATCCGACGCGGGTTTTCTACGATCCCAATACCGATCACCATCATCATTTCTACAACGTGGACACCGGTGAACTGCAGGACATCGATTCCGACAGCATCACCATCGTCGACCTGCCGGAACTGCCGGACGGTACCAGCAGCACCGGCGTTGACGTGATCATCCGCCTGCGCAACCAGCCGGCGAGCGCCTGAGGCGCTGCACACCGGTACGGCGCGCGTTGCACTGGTAATCCGGCCATGAACCCGGCGGACAACCCGTTCCGCCTGCGGCTGTACCGGGAGCGGTGGAACCGTTAGAATCCCCCGCACAAAATCCAGCCGGAGTAGCTCAGACGGTAGAGCAGCTCATTCGTAATGAGACGGTCGAGGGTTCGATTCCTTTCTCCGGCACCAGTCAGAAAGCCCGCGTTTGCGGGCTTTTTTTGTGGACCTGCGTGGCCTCCGTCGCCAGTCAGGGCGGGGGAAAGGAGGCCAGAGAACTTATCGCCAGGAGCTTCGCAAGCATCGCTCTCTTACCCCTGTTGCTGAAGAGCCTCGCAAGTGACGTCTACATCACCAGCGCAAGATAGGAGCCCAGTCGCATATCAGCGGTGAGAATATGTTCGGTCAGCCAGCGCTCCAGAAACACGATCTGTTCTTCCGCCACCGGCCGGTCCGCTTGCAGGACCTCCTGCTGCAGCGCCCTGGCGCTGTTAATGAGTTCCTGGTGCTCCGCCTTGTGTGCTTCGATTTCCTTGTACCCGTACTTCAACATCAACCGCTCCTCGTGACTGAAGTGCCAGATCGTACAATTGATCAGTTCTTCCAGTATCGCCGCAAGATACTCCGGGGATTCTCCTTCCGAGACGGCATGACTGAGGATATTGAAAGTGTTCACCAGCTTGCGGTGATCTTCATCGATTTCATCGACCTCGACGCTGAGTATGTGGCTCCAAACGATATCTTTCACACGCCTTCTCCTGTCGGGAGAACAAATCCCGAAGAGGGTTGAATACCTATACAGTCCGTCACCGGCGCAGGCCGGAATCCAGGAAGGGAGAAGCAGACGCAGGTCCGGAAACGGCCGGGGCAGGACCGCATTGCCCGATCAACAGCGGCTCGGGAACAAGCCGCAGTTGTTCGGGTCACCCCGATCCCTTTCCAGGGGTCGGCAGGCAGGGTTGGAGATACCGGAATGCTGCAGCGATCGGTTACGACCTGGAATGCGAACCCTACCTCACGTCGCCCTCGAGTTGCCTCAGGCGATCTTTCAGACGCTTGACTTCCGCATCAGTGGATTCGGTGCCCGGTTGACTGTAGCCGGGAGCGCCATAGCCGTAGCCGGGAGCGCCGTAGCCGTAGCCGGGAGCGCCGTAGCCGTAGCCGGGA